>JAEYYQ010000651.1 GCA_023428365.1 Pseudomonadota bacterium
GATCAGTTGCTGGAGCAGATCAAGCCGTTCAACCCGACGTTCCACTTCGGCGAGCGCATCGATGGTCTGGAGCGGCTTCCGGACGATCGTTTTCGGCTGACGACGGATGCCGGAAAGACCTTCCTTACGAAAGTGGTTGTGATCGCTGCGGGCGGCGGTTCATTCACGCCGAAGCGGCCGCCGCTGGGAGGGATTGAGACCTACGAAGGCAAGTCGGTGTTCTATTCCGTGCGGCGGATGCAGGACTTTGCCGGCACCGACGTGCTCATCGTTGGTGGTGGCGATTCCGCGCTCGACTGGACGTTGAACCTCCACCCGCTGGCCCGCAGTCTGACGCTGCTCCATCGGCGCGACGAATTCCGTGGCGCCCCGCATTCCGTTGAGCAGATGCGCAATCTCGTGGCTCAAGGCGCGATCCGGCTGCTGATCGGACAGGCGACAGAACTGCATGGTGCCGATGGCAATCTCGAAGCCGTCACGGTCAAGACCAAGGACGGCGAGGAGAAACTGGCCATCAACCGGCTGATGCCGTTCTTTGGTTTGACGATGAAGCTCGGTCCGATTGCGGACTGGGGCCTCAATCTCGAGGAAAACCTGATCCCGGTCGATACGGAGAAATTCGAGTCGAGCGAGAAGGGCATCTTCGCCATCGGCGATATCAACACCTACCCGGGCAAGCTCAAGCTCATTCTGTCGGGCTTCCACGAGGCCGCGCTGATGGCTCAGCAGGCGCACAAATATATCTATCCCGATAAGCGGCTTCTGTTCCAATACACGACATCGTCGTCCAGCCTGCAGAAGAAGCTGGGCGTGAAGTGACAGGCCGAATGAGGCATCGCGCGATGCCTCATGGCGCCTTCTTGCGACGCGTCAGGTCAACTTTGACGCCCTTACCCTCGGTGCGCAGGGCGTAAATATCACCGTCGCGCGCCTCATACTCGCCAATCACGTTGTTTTTGCCGGTTTGGAACGAGATGTTTCCCGGCATGCACGCTGTGTGCTTGCTCGTGAAGCGCGGCTTGATGTCGTGTGACCGGTCGAGAAAGGCGTAGCTGACCTGTTGGTTCGACGCGTTATCGATGCGGAACGAATAAGCCATCGAATAGGGGCGGCCAAAGATCTGAACGGAGATGTATTTCTCCTGAGATTTCACCTTGGCGACGCCGACTCCGATTTCAACGACGTGCTCTGTCAGGATGTTCTTGCGATGGCCGGGGGAGTTCATCCATCCCTGCACCGCCTCGTTCGCGAGCTGGCGCGTTTGAAATCCGCGCGTATCGAGGTTGGACGACAGGTTTTCCGACACGAGGCATGGCGCGTAGCCGGCAGCTTTCGCGCGATCAGCGGGTTGTCGGCCGTCTGCCGTGTGGGAAAACAGGCCTGATTGCGCCAGAAAGCGTGCGTAGCCTTGAGCCGTCTTGGCGAGGTTTGGCTCGATCTTCACCGCGCCCAGCTTGTGCTGCTTGCGGATCTCATTCGTCATCTCGACGATGGCAATCTCGACTTGCGGCATGTCAGGCATTGCCATGATGGCTCTCATCCCGGCGCTTGGCAAATTGCCAGTATCGGCGACGCTGGTCTGCTGATCTAACTAAAAAATGTCGGATGACGGGGCAATCCTCGCCGAACGCCGCAGGTGAGTCTGGTACTGCTATCTGAACGGCGGGGCGTGCAGCAACCCGCCCTTCGACCAGAGATTGTTTACGCCGCGCTCTAGCCGTAGCGTCGAGCGCATCCCCAGATTGCGCTCGAACATCTCGCCGTAGTTGCCGACGGTTTTGATCACGCGGTAGGCCCAGTCACGACTCAAGCCCAATGATGCCCCGAGATCGCCATCCGTACCGAGCAGCCGGCGTACTTCCACGAGATGCGAGCTGGTGCGGGCGACGTCGACATTCGCGGTGGTGATCCCATGCTCCTCGGCGGTGATCATCGCGAAAAGCACCCAGCGGACGATACCGAACCAGCGGTCATCTCCAAGTCTGATGGCCGGGCCAAGCGGTTCCTTCGACATGATTTCAGGCAGGATCTGGTGCTCGTCTGCGCTGCCAATGGTGGAGCGGACCAAAGCAAGCGCTGTGATATCCGCACTGAGTGCCGTGCAGCGCTTGTTCTGAAAGGCCCGAATGGCGTCTTCCCACTTCTCGAACACCACGGCGTTTATCTTCATTCCGCGATGCGTGAAGTACTCTTCGAGGTGCGGCTGGGCCGGACCGCCGGCTGATATGCAGATCGTTGCGCCGCTGAGTTCGAGCGCGCTGGATACACCTTGACTTCGTCGTACCAACAGTCCGAGGCCGTCGTGGAAGAGCGGCGCCACGAAGCGCGCCCCCAGGTCCGCATCCCGGCTAAGGGTCCACGTCGCACTGCGGCCCAGAACGTCAACGTCTCCGGCTTTCAGCGCTGAAAAGCGGTCGGCGGCGGTCAGCGCGCGATACTTCACAGCGTCCTTGCGGCCGAAAATGGCAGCGGCGAGACCGGCGCAGAAATCGACGTCGAGACCCGACCAGGCACCCCGATCATCGACATAGGAAAACCCCAGTGGGCCCTCCGCGACGCCGCAGACCAGATGTCCACGTTTGCGCACATCTTCCAAGGTGGCCGATGTCGCCGGGGCGCAGGCCAGCAGCAGCAGGGCGAGGCCGGTTATAAGACCAACCGCCTGCCGCCCGCGCACTCCGAGCCATGTCGAATTTGGTATCATCGTTCTCCTGCGGTTGCCTCGAAGCCGGTGCGGACGTGAGCAGCTCACATCGCAAGCCGGCGCCAGGCGCTGAACGGGTGCGGATTGGTGCCGTTCAGGCTGGCATTGCGGTCTCGACCAAGCGGGCCCAGTAGGAAACTCCAACCGGAATCGCATCGTCGTTGAAATCGTAGGCCGGATGATGAAGTCCAGCGCTCGGGCCGTTGCCCATGAAGATGAACGCCCCCGGGCGCTTTTCCAGCATGAAGGAGAAATCCTCTCCTCCCATCAGCGGCGGCATGGCGGTGTTGACGTTATCACGTCCACTGACCTCGGCTGCAATCGACGCCGCGAACGCGGTCTGACGCTCGTGATTGCTGGTCACCGGATAATCGCGCTTGTAGATGGCGTGGGCTTTGGCTCCGAACATCGCGGCTGTGGTTTCCGTCACTTCGACGACGCGCCGTTCCAGCAGATCGCGGACTTCTGGCTTCAGCGCGCGGGCAGTGCCCGTCAAATCCGCGCGTGCCGGAATAACGTTGCCGGCGCTTCCGGCGTGGAACATGCAGATCGATACGACGCCGGACTCGAGCGGATCGATATTGCGCGAAACGATTGACTGCAACGCGGTGATCACGTGCGCGCCCACGAGTACGGTGTCGATGCACTCATGCGGTTTGGCGGCATGTCCGCCCTTGCCTTCGATTGTGATGTAGATCCGGTCCGACGACGCCATCAGCGGGCCGGGGCGCAGAGCAAAACTGCCGATTGGCAAGCCCGGCTGATTGTGGATGCCGTAGACTTCCTGGATGTTCCAGCGTTCCAGGAGACCATCGTCGAGCATCGCCTTGGCGCCGGCGCCGCCTTCTTCGGCCGGTTGAAAGATGAGCACGGCGGTGCCATCGAAATTGCGCGTTTCACACAGGTATCGGGCCGCCCCGAGCAACATGGTGGTATGGCCGTCGTGGCCGCAGGCATGCATCTTGCCTGGCGATTTGGAGGCGTATGGCAAGCCCGTCGCTTCCTCGATCGGCAGGGCATCCATGTCAGCCCTGAGCCCCACGATTTTTCCGGAATTGCTCTTACGGCCATGGATCACCGCGACCACACCGGTGCGTCCGATGCCGGGCACGACGTCGTCGCAGCCATAGGCTTTCAGACGTTCGGCAACGACCCCCGCAGTACGGTGCAAATCGTACAGAATCTCTGGATTTTCATGGAGATCGCGACGCAGAGCCGTGAGTTCGTCCTGCATACCGGCAGCACGGTTGACGATCGGCATGGAACGATGACTCTCCCTCGAACGCGACGTGTGCGAACCTCATAGGCTGTGGAACCTAAACCGAATGAGCGCCGCCGACAAATGCGACCAAGGTGTCGTCAGAGATCTGCGCCCACACACGATGTGTTGATG
>JAEYYQ010000078.1 GCA_023428365.1 Pseudomonadota bacterium
ACTTCAGCTACGATGACGCCAATCGCACGATGCTGCGCAGCTACGCCAAGAGCGATGCGGAACGACAGCAGGACAAACTCGCGCTCGCTGCCATTCGCGAAGCGGTGTTGGCGGAAGTTCCGGGGGCTGCGGTTGCTTCTGACCAGAGCTATCGTGAGGCCGATTTGGCTATCGACTTCTGCGAGGACGTACCGCCGCTTCCGCCGGACGCCATCGACAAGATCGTGGAAATCTTCACGCGTTTCGGCGCGACCGCGAAGGTCTCGTCGATCCACGTCAACGGATGGTTCGGCACTTATGACAAGCTGACGACCAGCTCCCGCTTCCTGAAGGACATCCTCCACCTCGATGCCAAAGCCGATGCGGCACGGATCGTTTTCGTCGGCGACAGCCCGAACGATGCGCCGATGTTCGGCTTCTTCCCGAACTCCGTCGGCGTGGCGAATGTCATGGCATTCAAGGATGTGCTGAGCGCCGCGCCGCGGTGGGTCACGTCACAGCCGTCGGCGAGAGGCTTCGCCGAACTCGCAGATCTTTTGCTGGAAGCGCGCGAATGACGGCGGGCGATGCCGTGTCTCAACCTGTCTTCGATCTCGCCGTCATTGGCGGCGGCGTCAATGGGTGCGGCATCGCGCGGGATGCTGTTGGTCGTGGCGCAAAAGTCATCCTGTTCGAGAAGGACGATCTGGCAAGCGGAACCTCGTCGGCATCGACCAAACTCATTCACGGCGGCCTGCGCTATCTCGAACATTATGAGTTCAGGTTGGTGCACGAAGCGCTGGTCGAACGTGAGGTGCTTTGGAAGATCGCGCCGCACATCGTTCGACCGTTGCGATTTGTGCTGCCGTATCATCCGTCCATGCGGCCAGCGTGGTTTTTGCGTCTTGGGCTGTTCATCTACGATCATCTTGGCGGGCGGAAAGCGTTGCCACCGACGCGCACGCTCGATTTGGCGACTGATGGTGTCGGCAAGCCATTGCGGCCGGGTTTGTTCAAACGCGGTTTCGAATATTCGGATTGCTGGGTGGACGACGCGCGTCTAGTGGTGCTCAACGCGCGCGACGCCGCCGATCGGGGAGCAGTCATCCGCACGCGTTGCGAAGTCAATCATGCCGAGCGCATTGGGGACACTTGGCTGATCACCGTCACCGATAAGCGGCAAGCCAAGACCGAAACCATCAAAGCGTGTGCCTTGGTCAACGCCGGCGGTCCCTGGGTCAACATCGTCGCGGAACGCCTGCCTGCAACACGCGCCAACCCGCACAGCCGGCTCGTGCGCGGCGCTCATATCGTGGTCCCGCGTCTGTTCGATCACGACCGGGCTTATATTCTTCAGAATGAGGATCAGCGGATTATTTTTGCGATCCCCTATGAAGGCGAATTCACGCTGATCGGAACGACAGACACAGATCACCACGCTTCTCTCGATGAGATTCATGCCTCGGCAGGCGAGGTTGATTATCTGTGCGAAAGCGCATCGGCCTACTTCAATCGCGAGCTTCGTCCGCGCGACGTGGTGTGGAGTTACGCGGGTGTGCGCTCGCTGCAGGACGATGGCGCCGACGCGGCGCAAGCTGCCACGCGCGATTACAAGCTGGAGCTGGATAGCGATAACGGACCGGCGCTGCTGACGGTCCTCGGCGGCAAGATCACGACGTACCGGCGGCTGGCTGAGGAAGCGATCGGATTGCTGGCCCCGTATCTGCCGGACGGCACGACCGGAAATTGGACAGGCTCAGCACCTCTGCCGGGCGGCGAATTTGCCTTCGACGCGTGGGCAAAATTCATTCAGGCGACGGCGGGGCACTATCCGAATTTCGATCGTCGGTTCATCGAGCGCCTTGGGCACGCTTACGGCACGCGGATGCAGTATGTGCTCGGGAACGCGAAGCAACCTGCCGATCTCGGCAAGCATTTCGGTGCGAACCTGTATGAGGCCGAGGTCCGCTATCTGATCCACAATGAGTGGGCACAGACCGCAGCCGATATCGTCTGGCGACGTTCGAAGGCGGGTCTGCACATGACGCCGGATCAGATCGCCGCGCTGGACGTCTGGCTGAGCGAGTTGGATGCGTAGCCGTTCAGGCGGCAACGTTACCCGTCGCGGAACTGCTAACCTTTTCCATCGCCAGCTTTTGTGTTGCCGGATAATCCGGCTTTCCGGAGCCGAGTAACGGCATTTTCGGCACCGTCAGCACCGCGGCAGGAACCATGAGCTCCGACGCCCCGCGCGCCTTGGCCTGACGGCTCATGGCCTCCCGGGTCGCCTCTCCGGATGTTGTCACCAGGACAAGACGCTCGCCCTTTCGCGCATCCGGCATCGCGACGACGACCGACATTGCGGCCGGCCACAGCTCTGTCGCGATAGTTTCGACGGCTGCCAGCGACACCATCTCGCCACCGACCTTGGCGAAGCGCTTGGCACGGCCTTTGATAGTGATAAAGCCTTCAGCGTCGATCGTCACGATATCGCCCGTGTCGTGCCAGCCGTCAGTCGGCGGCTCCAACTGGCCCGGATTTTCAGCATACAGGTAGCCGAGCATGACGTTCGGTCCACGAACGAACAGCCGCCCGCCTTCCTCGATGCCGGGCACCGGCTCCAGGCGCGCTTCCATCAGTGGAGACAACCGGCCGACCGATCCCAGCTTGTTG
>JAEYYQ010000231.1 GCA_023428365.1 Pseudomonadota bacterium
GGCGTACTCAACAACACTGCTGGCAAGCAATCGGACAGCGCGGACGCTACCCTCACGCTTTCACGCGACAGCCTGAATAGCGTCATGCTGGGAGAAACAACGCTCGACAAGGCGATTGAAGATGGAACCATCAAAGTCACAGGAGATCGCGCCAAAATCAATCAGTTGGTAGCGATGCTCGATTCGTTCGACTTCTGGTTCAACATCGTAACGCCGTGACGACGTTTCGATTCGCTCATCGGCTCCAGATCTTGCCTCAGGCAGTGCCGGCGACCATCGTTTGAATTCGCTGAGAGGTAGCCTGGAGTGCCGCAGATGCGTCTTGCCCCAGCGTACGAGACTGCAGGCGCACCATGGCACTCAGCATTGCGAGGTTGTTTTTCGTACGGTGAGCGACCTCTTGCAGCAAAATTGACTTGGATTTCTCAGAGGCCACAACCTTTTCCATCTCCTTGCGGGGCAACCTGGGTTGACACTGCCGCAAAAACTACTGGCTCGCCGTGACGCCCCCGTCGATGAAAATGATCTGTCCCGTCATATAACTTCCGGCTAGGGCGGCGAGCATGATCACCTGCCCCGCTACCTCGAGCGGCTCGCCAATGCGACCCAAGGGGTTGCGCTCAAGGATGAACCGCTTGAATGCTTCGCGTTCAAGATGCGGCCGGATGCGATCGGACTGGATGAACGTCGGCGCCACGCCATTCACGGTGATGTTGTATGGTGCCAGTTCCATCGCATGCTGCTTCACCAGCATCGCGAGGCCGCCTTTGGTGGCGCAGTAGGCTGAATACCCCCGGTTACGTAGCGCCAATTGCGAGCGTACCGACAGCAAGTGGATATGGCGCCCCCCTTTGCCAGCCTCAATCTGGTGACGTGCTACTGCCTGCGACAGAAACATCGCCGACTTGAGGTTCGTACGATAAACTTCGTCGAAGACCTCTTCAGTGACATCCAGCAGGCTCTGCTCGCGCTGGATGCCGACGCAGTTGACCAGAACATCGATCGGCCCGCCGACATTGGCGGCTGCATTGACACATGACCGGATGGAGTCGACGCGGCTGGCATCGATGTGCAGTCCTTTCGCGACACTTCCACTCGCCTTGATCGCGTCCGCCAACGCTTCGGCGCGCGACAGCGTGGGGCCTGCAATGGTGACGCGCGCTCCATGACGCGCCATCGCCCAGGCGATCGTCTCGCCGAGTGCGCCATAACCGCCAGGAATGAAGGCGTGCAGCCCCGAGATCGAAAACAACGAGTCGATGAGACCGATATCGATCCTCGGCGTCAGCCGCTCGCCCTCAACGTGAACTGTCATGGTGTGACCTCAACCCCGGCAGCACGATAAACGTCTTCCATCAAGCGCAGCGTTTCGAGATTGTCGATGCGATCCGTCTCGAATGGAGCACCGGTCTCAATGCACTTTACAAAATGACCGATCGTACAATCGAAGCTTTCCTGATAACGCCCGACAAGGTCCACTTTTTCGGCATCCTGCTCCTGGCCAACCAGGAAAACCCTGTCGAGATACATGACCAGCGTTCCCTTAGTGCCGATGACTTCAAAGCGATCGCCATGCAATTGCGGATAACCCGGCGCGCAAATGCATCCGTCAGCAATCGCAATCAGGCCGTTCGGATTTTCAAGCAATATGGAGGCGGTGTCCTCGCCCGGCAGACCTTCCGCCAGCCGGTTCAACCGCGCCGCGACAACGCGCAAAGGACCCGCGATCAGGCGCAGCACATCAAGATGATGGATCATGGTCTCGAAAACCAGATTGCGCCTAAAGCCAGTCAAATACGGCTGACGCTCGATCAGGAACGGAACCGTGCCCTCTCGCGGACACAGCCCTGAGCCGCGCACGGCGATGACCACGTGGCGCGGCACACCGATACGTCCCTCATCGATCCAGCGACGCACTGTCATGTAGTGTGGACGATACCGATAATTCTCATGCACCATGAAGCGCACGCGATCCCCGACATCGCGCACCAGCGCTTCCGCTTCGGCAACCGTCGAGGTCATGGGCTTTTGAAGCATGACGTGAACCCCGGCATCGGCAGCGCGCAAGGTCAACGGACCATGAGAATCAACAGACGTCGCGATATCAACGAGGTTGAAGCCGCCGTCTGCGAAAAGCTGCTGGGGATCAGTGTAAACGCGCTCGATGCCGAACTCGGTCGCACGAGCCGCCGCCCGCTTTCCATCGATATCGCAGATCGCAACGACGGGAACGCCCGCCTTCTGCCACGCGCGCAGATGATAGAGGCTGATCATCCCAGCGCCGATCACCGCGGTCTTGAGGCCTTTCCTGGTCATTTTGACGTGTCTCGCTTCAGTTCAATTTTTGCCGCTCGTCATTCAAAAGCGCGCCCAGGTAGTCTCGCGTCGGTGGATGCCCAATGGCATCGCCATAGCTCTCAAAGGGCGTCACAGTGCCTTTGTTGACGAAGATAAACCGCTCACAGATCTCCGACAGAATCTCAAGATGAAATTTCTCGTTGGGATGGACGCAGAGGAAAACCAGCCGTCCCTCGCCGCGCAGCTTGCGGAAAAAATCCAGCATGAAGCCGATGTAACCATCTTGCGTATTGAACTGAGGTTCATCGAACAGGTGAACCACCGGATAATCCGAACCTGCCGGAGACAACAGGCTGTTCGGCACCAGTGTCCTGAAATGCCGGACCTGATACGATTGGTGATAGTGGATGGCGAGACGGTCACGCTGATCGGTGCGCACGTGATGAATATCGCGGCCATTGACGAGAACGTTTCCCGACGTCGGCGCGTTCGAACCGGTGATCAGCTCGAACAGCGTGGTCTTGCCGGAGCCGTTCGGTCCCATCATCCCGACAATGCACGGTTTCTCGATCACGAAATCCGCAGCGAGCCGAAACGTCGGCTGCCGCGATAGCAGACCCCGCGTATAGACCTTCTCGACCTGGTTGACGTGGAGCATGGGCTGCATCGCTACACTCCAATCAACTTGGTGCGAAGCGCCATATCGCTGCGGAGGTCCGCCGCCGGTCCTTCATATGCGATCCGGCCACGCCCCATGACGTAAACCCGGTCAGCGACGTCGAGTGCCGCCAGCGCATTCTGTTCGACAACGAGCGCCGCGATACCTTCATTTTTCAAACGGCGAATGGTGCGCATCACGTCCTGAACGATTTTTGGCGCGAGGCCCTGGCTGGGCTCATCGAACAGGACCAGGCCGGGAGAGCCGAGCAACGCACGAGAAATTGCGACCATCTGCATTTCACCGCCCGACAGGTTTTCGCAATCCCGTGCCATGAGATGTTCAAGCGGTGAAAAGATCCCGAACATCTCATTCAGGGTCCAATTGCGAAACCGGGTCTTTTTGAAACCCAACTGCAAATTTCTCGCGACCGACAAACTGGGAAACACGCGCCTGTCATCCGGAACCCAGCCGATCCCCATGCGCGCGATCTCATGCGTGGCCTTGCTCGTGATAGCCGCGCCATCGAAGCTGATCACACCACTGCGTGGTGGCGTCAGACCGAGGATCGAACGCAGTAGCGTCGTCTTTCCGGCACCATTCGCTCCCAATAACGCGACGATCTCGCCACTACCAACCGACAGGGACGGCCCGAACAGCACCTGAGTTTCACCGTAAAACGTGGAGATCGCATCGACGCGCAGCATCACACCAGCTCCCCGAGTGATGAACGCTGCACCCATTTGTTCCGGCGCAACTCCTCCGGCGTGCCCTGAGCGATGACCTGCCCCCAGTGAATGACGGAAATGGCATCCGCCAGTTCGAACAGGAAACGCATGTCGTGCTCGATCATGACGATCGTCACGGACCGACGCAGCTCAGAGATCAATCGCGACAGCGCGCGCGTCGCATCAGTACCGAGCCCGGACGTTGGCTCGTCGAGAAACAGAATGCGCGGACGTGCGGCGAGAGCGACCCCGATTTCCAGCGCGCGACGCTCACCATAGGACAGCGCCTGCGCGGGAACCCATGCCTTATTCGCGAGGCCTACCTGATCGAGAACCCGCGTCGCCATATCGATCAACGAGGGATCAGCCAGCGGCGTACTCACGATGTTACGCCGGCGCTCTTTCACTTCGGGCAGCGCAATCATCACATTCTCGATGACCGCCGACTGATCGAACAGGTTCATCAACTGAAACGATCGAGAGATGCCAGTCCGTGCGATCTCTTGGGGCGAAAGCCCGGTAATATCCCGACCGTCGAATCGGATCGTGCCGCGATCGGGCTTGTGGCGACCGGTCAGGACATTGAAGCATGTCGTCTTGCCCGCGCCGTTCGGGCCCATGATGCCGCTGATCTGTCCCTCGTTCACCGACAACGAGATGTCTTCCAGCACTACGCGCGCACCGAACCGCTTATGAATATTGCGCGCCTCGAAGAGAGCCATCATGCGTGCTCCATCGTCGTGGCACGCGCCGGTGGTTGAGACTTCGATACACGGCCGAGCAGACGCTGCCCGATACCGGCGAGACCTTCCGGCTGGAACATCACCAGAATGACGAACATCAGTCCGTACCAGAGCAGCCATGTCTCGGTGAGGCCGCCGAGAACATCGCGCGCAACGAAGTAAATGATGACGCCCAGGATCGGTTCCCAGAAGCTGACAAGACCGCCGCCGATCAGCACCATCATGACGATCAGTCCGGACTGGTGGAGGCTCATGACGTCGGGGTAGGCGCTCTCCTGGGCCATGGCGAACAATCCGCCCGCGAGACCCGCAATCGCGGCAGACAGCACGAACGCCGCCCACTTGAACCACCACACATCGTAGCCCGCGAACGACGCCCGCATCTCGTTTTGCCGGATCGCCTGCAACACGCGTCCGAATGGCGAGTTCACCAATCGCCACACCAGCACAGTCACGAGCATGAGAAGAATAGCCGTCACAGCGTAAAACGTGACGTTGTCGCTCAAATCAAAACTGACAAAGCCGAGATCCAGAGGCGGGCGCGGAATATTGAGCAAGCCATCCTCGCCGCCGGTCAGCCAGTGCAGTTTCATTGAGGCAAACCAGAAAATCTGGCCAAAGGCGATCGTCAAAAGCGCGTAGTAAATACCGCGCCGATGAGAAACTGCTGCGCCGACAATCGCGCCCGCGAAAGCCGCAGCGAAAATGGCCGCACCCAATCCACCGGCGAGACTGACAACGGCGAACTGCTGGAACAGACCGAATGCATAGGCGCCAACTCCGAAATAGGCGCCG
This sequence comes from Pseudomonadota bacterium, assembly GCA_023428365.1. Taxonomy (GTDB): domain Bacteria; phylum Pseudomonadota; class Alphaproteobacteria; order Rhizobiales; family Hyphomicrobiaceae; genus ZC4RG25. The sequence goes on from JAEYYQ010000231.1 coordinate 5,223, forward strand.
TGTCCGAACGAATGCAGCCCCGTGTACCCGAACAGCAGATTGAATCCGAGCGCATAGATCATCCAGATCACGATCTCGATTCCGAGATACTGATAAAGACCGATCGGACCGAGCCAGGCTGGCATGGTCGCAAGCGCGAGCGCCATCACCATCATGCCCGGTGTCATCCACCACGCGGCTTTGGGCGATATGTCGGACAGCGTGCGCATCAGACCTCCAACGCGCTTTTGCGCCCGAAAAGACCGCGCACGCGAATTCCAACGACCGCGATAAACAGTAGGTAGATCGACATCAAAGACCACGC
>JAEYYQ010000266.1 GCA_023428365.1 Pseudomonadota bacterium
CCGGGCGCTGCTTCCGGCTCGAACGTGGACCCGTCGTGAGTGTGGACGACCAAGCGAAGAAACTCGTCCTCGGTTACGTCCGCTTGAGCGAATGGCATGTCCTTTGGCATTGCACGCATCCATGAGAGGCGAGCAATTTTTCAGAATATTATTCCACATGACGCGGCGCAACAAAACAAAAATGGCAAACCATTTCGCGCGCCATGAAGAAAATCCTGGTTCCGTGCTCATTCCCTCTTTGGTCACGAATTGCGCGGAACGGCGACTTGGCAGGTCGTTCTTACCTGCTTCCAATCAGATCAAAGACAAAGGTGAGCGGCCGTATCGCGACCTAGATATAGACGCCGCGACTGCCCGGTGTGTCGGGTCCGCGTCCGGGCTCAGACTCGGGCGGCATCGGCTGGCCTTGCTCCGTTTGCTGCCGCGTTCCGCGCGAACGATCGTCTGGCGTCGCTGCGTTGCCCTGCGGCGGCCCCATGACCGAGGACGACTGCATGTGCTGCCCAGAGTTTTGCGACGGATTCGATCCGCTCGACAACGCGCCCGCATCCGAATCGGCAATCCGGACTGAAACGCTGTCGACATCATAGCCCGCCTGCCGAAGCAGATCCGACAGAACCTGACGGTCCCGGCGCAGCATATCGGCCGTGTCGCCACGCGCCGCGTCGAGATGCAGTTCCAGAACATCCGCCTTCAGAGACATGCTGATCGTGACGGTGCCGAGTTCGACCGGCTGGAGCTGAACCTGCAGGACACGCAGCGGCGCGGTTGCAGCAGGCTTCGCCGTTGCTGGATCAAACGTCGAGCGGACTGCGCTCTCGGTCTCCAGGTCCGACAAGCCATTGGCGACGGCATCAGCGATCTGGATGGCTGGGCTCGCCCGCATCATCGGCGCAAAATGCGTCTCTTGCCGGATCGTCGTGACTTTAACGTCCGACGTTATGGCTTCGCGTGAGCGCCCAAGACCAGCATCGGCATCCGAAGTCCGCGCGACACTTTTGGGCAGAACACGGCCTTCGGTCGGCGGAAGTTCCATACTCTCAGCCGACGTCGTAGCCCCCGGCATCTGCGGAGCTCCGTCGGCCGCTGCAGGCATCAATCGAGCGTGTTCCGCGCGCAAAACGGAATTCTGCCGGGGACCAAGCGGCAAGGCAAAAACCTTGCCTTCAGCTGCATCCAGCCTTGGTGCGTCAGCTCTCAGTGCAGAGCTTGTCTGACGCGTGGCTGCCTGCGGGATCAGCGCGATGACATTTTGCAACGTCTCGAACGACGATGCTGCGGATTGCTCATCGGCCTTATTATTGGAGTCGACTTTCGCCTCGTCGAACACGGATTGAGTGGCAGGCCCGGCTGCGAGCAGGCGCCGCAGATCAGCAACAAAGTCCGTAATCGACTCCTGAGGCTGTGCAGGCGCGTCTGTCTCGCTGCGTTGCTCAAGATCGCCGGCAAGTACGTCCGCCAGGACCGAACGGAGGACGGCATGTCCTTTCCGCCCGTCCGGCAGCTCGGTACGGCGCGCCTGCGGCTGGCTTTGCTCGCCTTGAATATCTGTCAGATGCTCGGGAAATCCGAAGCCGGGTTCCGCATCCTCTCGCGACGCCCCACCCTTGCCAAGCGGGCGGTTCCCCGATGTCTCGGGTTGTGCAATCGGAAATGCGGGGATGCCCCCAGCCTTTGTCATCTGGACCTCGTGTTCAGCATCCCATCTACTTTGGCCATTGTACCTTGCGCGAGCTTGACCACGCGCGCTCCAGCAGCCGCCAGATCACGTTCGCGCGCCGACGCACTCTCCGCCGGTGGTTCGGTAGGCATCGCGAGGCCCGGCTCCGGCCAGCGGCGAATCTGACCGGCGATCTTGAGCGCCGCATCGAGCAACTCAGCATCCTGCGGAGCGAGCGTGCTGCGATCGACCCGCTGCAACTGCGAGACTCCGTTCTCGTACTTGTCCGTGACGATCAGCGCCGCAGCCTCGTAAACGCGTGCCTGCGAGGTGAAGGCAGCACTATCGGCATTGGAAACACTGGCGTGCTGAGCCGCAAAGCGCGTCAACCCAACCTGCCCCTTGAGGATACCGGCCTGGGCCATCGCCAGATACAGATCCTGCTTTTCGGAGGCATCCAAGCCGTCGACCATTTTCTCAAGCCGGGCCAACCGCTGCGGATCATCCCAAACTTTCATGCCCGCGAGTTCGACGGCGAGTTGACGGCGAAAGGCGTCGGCGTAGATCGAATTGCGATACCGGCGCAGATAGCGGCCGCTAAGCGTCTCGAACCGGTCAAAGTCTTCCGTCGCGGACAACAGCATGATCTCACGGCGCAGCGCCGCCTCTTCGACCAGCGTGCCTGGCGCCAACAACCGTGCAATCTCAAGCCGGGAAACCGCGCGCTTTGGCTCATCCTTCGCGAGGATCGTGCCTTGCGCCAATGCGACGTGCCCAGCAATGCTAGTATCCAGTGAAAAGGCATCGATGCCGGACAACAGCTCGGAGGCTTCGGTGTTGCGACCTTCGGCATAGGCGAGCGCGCCCTTCAGAAGCCGCTCCTCCTCTGCCGGCAAATCGCTCAGCCCGAGAACCCGACGCGCCACGCGCGTGTCACCACCGCTCAACGTGAACAGGATGCCAGCCCGCAGATAATGCGAATCGCGCCAGGATTCAGATGGCGTCTTTGCAAGCTGCTCGGAGACGATCGCCATGACTTTGCGGTGCGCACCATAGGCGCCGCGGCTGCCCAGGACCATCTGGTCCTGCACGCTACGCAATGTTCGCACAAGCTCCACAGGATCATATGTCGGCTGCACAGTTTCCGCAGCCGCGGGACGCACGAACGGCAAGCCGAACGCGACCAACATTACTGAAATACACAACCCCTTCACGACGCATGTCCCCTACGCAACAAAATCTCGATACGCCGATTTTGTGCCGCCTCCGGCTCCCCGGCCACTTTCAGATTCCGGTCGGCGTGCCCCTCGATACGCTCGAACCGCTTTTCTTCGATGCCGCCACGCACGAGCATGTAGTAGGCCATGTGCGCACGCGCGGACGACAGTCGCCAGTTATCGTAAGTCTGCGATTTGAACGGCCGCCCATCGGTATGCCCGCGAACGACGATCTGCTCCGGCCGATCTACGAGGATCTTCGCGATCCGCTCCATCAGAACGACGGTTTCGGGGCGTGGTTCAGCCGACGAAATCGCAAACATGCCGAAGTCAAACTCGTCCGTCAGACTGATGAGAATGCCTTCGCTCGTTCCGCGAACTTCGACATGAGGCATGGCGCCCGGCGCAGACTCGCGCAACGCATGCTTGATCTGCGCCTCAAGTCCCGGATCGACGACCGGCGCAGGAGGGCTTTCGGCCTTGCCTATCCGGTCCTGATCGCTGCTCTCCGATGAGCTGTCGCGCGCCACAGCATCAGATGCGGAAGCACCAACATTGGCATTCGGAGCCACTCCAGCTCCAGCTACTGTTGAACGTTCCCCTTGCGCTTCGGCGGCTTTCGCGAACTGTGCTGCTTCGACCGCGCGTTCCAGCTGCTGTGCTTCCGCTTGAGAACGCATGATCTCCGCAATGGCCTGATCGTTCGGCGACTTGAATTCCGGATCGAACGGATCACGGAATGCTTCGCCGGCAACATTCACGGCGTCGGCCTGCCCCTGCGCTTCAACCGCCTTCTCCACTGTCGCCAGCGCGGCCAGCTTCGCGAGAATCCCATAAGGGTCGCTGAACAGAACATCCTCAGGATACTTTGCCTTCGGCCCGACCTCTGCGCGCGGATCGCCTTTTGATGTCCCGTCCTTGAGGTTCGATTCTCCCGGCCGGTCTTCGTTTCCACGAGCTCCCGAATCCATATCGTGCAACCCCCTCGGGTTGGCGATCTTGTCAGTCAGCCGGATCGGATCGAAGTAGCTTGCGACCGCAGTCAGCGTTTCCTTGTCTGAGGCATTGATTAGCCACATGACGAGGAAGAACGCCATCATCGCGGTCATGAAGTCCGCATACGCGATCTTCCACACCGAGCCGCCATGGCTGTGGTCATGATCGCCGCCCCGCCTACGAACCAGGATCTGTTCGTGGGGTTTCTCATCTGACGCTTGCGAGTTCACCGGATTGCCTCACCGATGCGCCGCGCAAGTGCCGCCAGCTGAGTTTCAAAAACCGTCTCACCACACTGGATCTGAACATCGCAGTCGTCGCCGTGAACGGGCGTGATGTCGATCTGATGCCGCGACAGGCTGTTGTGGAGTTCGTCGACGAGATCGTCAGGACCGCTGACCTCGATCGACATGCCATGCTGGCGCGAGACGAATTCATTGACCAGCGTGCTCATCTCCGCCAGGGCCTGGCGGCGAGCCTTGTCGAACAGAACCGGAGCCAGCGCGCGTGCGGCTGCACTCGCGATTTCGG
>JAEYYQ010000291.1 GCA_023428365.1 Pseudomonadota bacterium
GTCATGTAATCCTCGAACGACTTGTTTCTCAGACGCTCATCGGGATTGACCCAGGACACCACGAACACCGTGAAGCCTTGGTCGACAGCGAACTTGATGAACGATTTCGGCTGCGTCAGGTCGAGGATGTAGAACTTGTTGATCCACGGCGGGATGACCAGCAGCGGGACTTCGTGCACTTTCTCCGTGGTCGGCGTGTACTGGATGAGCTGCAGAATATCATTCTGGAATACGACCTTGCCCGGCGTCACAGCCAGGTTGCGGCCGACTTCAAAAGCATCGAGATCGGTCTGGCTGATGCGCAGCAGGTCACTTGACCGCTCCAGATCATCGACCAGATGCGCCATACCCTGAACCAGATTGCGGCCGTTGGTTTCCAGGGTGGCCCGCAGCACCTCGGGGTTGGTCACCGGGAAATTGGATGGGGACAACGCGCTCAGCACTTGCTCGAGGTAGAACTCGGCTTTCATTCGCGTGCGATCGTCGATGCCATCGGTCTTATCAAGGACGGATTCGGCCCAATGCGACGTCAGCAGATAAAGCTGCTTCCAATAATCGAAGTAGAGATTTTTCGACCACTCAGAATCCTTGAACCGGTTGTCGCCTGGCTCCGGCTTGGCAACGGGTTGAGCTTCGCCGCCCATCGCGCGCTTGAGGGTCGCGTTCCACAAGTCCAGATAGCCCTGCATCAGCTGGCTATTGGTCTCGACCAGCTTGGTTGGATCTCCAACCCAGTGCCGAGCCACTTCGGTCATGGTCTTGGCCGCCTCGGTCATCTCACTGGCTGCCGAGTACGGACCTGACGAGGAATCAGCGCGCTCGAGGAAGCCGGCCATCGCCTTGCCGCCTTCTTCGACCAGCTTAAGAAGATTGAGCGCGAATTCTTCAGGGTTCTCGATGGTCAGCTTCTCGAGATCCGGGGGTGATGCGGGGTTTTGTTTTTGCATGAGTTTCTTCGTGTCGAAGAGATCCTCTGGATTGCACATCCTACATAATATGGCGTATGGCCAAGTACCAGTGTCATCACGGTCGGCGCTGCTCGAATCGCGTATTCTTCCCCGACTGATGAAGGTCTAAGAAAGAATATGGGTTGTGTCTGCCCTCCGACATTGACGTTCCGCAAGTCGCGGATGCTGCGTTGGACAGCTCGAGCCGCCATATTGGGCGTCGCTTTGATGCTGGCTGCGTGCTCGCCGCCGAACTCGACGCGGTTGCCGGAGCTTTCATCAATCCCGCGTCGGGTGCTATCGACCGAAGAGCAACAAAAGGCCATGGATGACCTGAAAGACCGTCGCGAGACACATCGCGCCGAAGCTATTAAGGAAATTGAGCGCGAAAGCCGCTACTAACGGCTGACGTGCAGCACTGGACGAGTATAAACCATCAGTCGTAAAGAACTCCCGTAGATCCTGTCATCGCCCACAAACGTGACGAGAGCGACCGTGACCGACGATTTTCATCGCATCAAACGCCTGCCACCGTATGTCTTTGCTGAGGTGAACCGCCTCAAGGCCGGTGCGCGAGCTAACGGCGCTGATATCATCGATCTCGGCATGGGCAATCCGGATATGCCGACGCCCCAGCACATCGTCGAAAAGCTGGTGGAGACAATCTCCAAGCCGCGCACGCATCGCTATTCGGCGTCAAAGGGCATCCCCGGGCTACGGCGGGCGCAGGCGGCCTATTACGAGCGCCGCTTTGGCGTGAAGCTCAATCCGGAAACCCAAATCGTCGCCACGCTGGGGTCGAAGGAAGGCTTCGCCAACGTCGCCCAGGCGATTACCGCCCCCGGCGACGTGATTCTGGTGCCGAACCCCACCTACCCGATCCACGAGTTCGGATTCATCATCTCGGGTGCCGCGATCCGGCATATTCCTGCCAGCAATGGTCCGGAGTTCCTGCGCGGCGTGGAACGCGCGGTGAAGCACTCGATTCCCAAGCCGCTGGCGATGGTCCTGAGCTATCCCTCGAACCCCACCGCGATGACCGCCGATCTCGACTTCTATGCCGAGGCGGTGCAGCTCGCGAAGCGGCTAGGGCTGATCATTCTGTCCGACATTGCCTATGCGGAAATCTATTTCGACAACAACCCGCCGCCGTCCGTGTTGCAGGTGCCGGGCGCGATGGACGTAGCTATCGAGTTCACGTCCCTGTCGAAGACCTACAACATGCCCGGCTGGCGCATGGGCTTCGCCGTCGGCAACGAACGGCTGATCGCAGCGCTCGCCCGCGTGAAGTCCTACCTCGACTACGGCGCCTTCACGCCGATCCAGGTGGCTGCTGCCGCTGCTTTGAACGGCCCTCAGGATTGCGTCGCCGAGATCCGGCAGGCCTACAAGAGCCGGCGCGATACATTGGTCGATAGCTTCACGCGCGCGGGCTGGCCCATCCCGGCGCCTCCGGCAACCATGTTCGCATGGGCCCCGATCCCCGAGCCATATCGTGAGCTAGGATCGGTCGAATTTGCTAAGCTGTTGATCGAGAAGGCGGACGTCGCCGTTTCGCCGGGCCTCGGGTTCGGCGAATATGGCGACGAATACGTGCGCATCGCTCTGGTGGAGAACGAGCATCGTATCCGTCAGGCGGCGCGCAACATCCGCAAATTCCTGTCGCAACCACCTGCGACCATGCACAACGTCATCCCGCTGCAGCAGAAAGCATCGGGGTAAGGTTTCCAGGTTCATGAGTGATACTTTGAAGTTAGGAATCGCCGGGCTCGGCACCGTTGGTGCTGGCCTGCTCCAGGTTCTTGAAGCCCATACGAAACGCCTCGACGCAACGCTGGGACGGCCTATCCGGGTCGTTGCCGTGTCCGCGCGCAATCGCGGCAAGGATCGCGGTGTACCGCTCGACGGTCTCAAGTGGGTCGACAATGCCGTCGAACTGGCCCGCGACCCGGACATCGATGTGTTTGTCGAACTGATCGGCGGCGATAACGGCGTCGCGCTGGAAGCCGTTGAGACGGCACTTCGGGCGGGTAAGCATGTCGTTACGGCCAACAAGGCGCTGCTGGCCAAGCATGGCATCCGGCTTGCGCGTCTCGCGGAATCTAGTGGCGTGGCGCTCAACTTCGAAGCCGCTGTTGCCGGTGGCATTCCGATCATCAAGACGATCCGCGAGGCTTTGCTCGGAAACGACATCCAACGCGTCTACGGCATCCTCAACGGCACCTGCATTTACATCCTCAGCACCATGCAGAATGAGGGCCGGCCGTTCGCAGAAGTTCTCAAGGAAGCGCAGGACAAGGGGTACGCTGAGGCTGATCCGACCTTCGATATCGGTGGTTTTGACGCCGCGCATAAGCTGGCGCTGCTGACCAGCCTCGCTTTCGGCACCGAGGTCAACTTCGACGACATTCATGTCGAAGGCATCGCCTCGATCACACCGGCTGATATCGAAGCGGCTGACGATCTCGGTTATCGGATCAAGCTGCTCGGCTTAGCGGAACGGACAGCCGATGGCATCATTCAAGCCGTTCACCCGACGATGGTCCCGAAGCACTCCGCCATCGCTGAAGTCTCGGGCGTGACGAACTGCGTGGCCATCGAGGGTGATTTCGTTGGCGAACTGTTGCTGGTCGGGCCGGGCGCAGGCGCGCGCGCGACCGCATCGGCGGTGGCCAGCGACATCGGCGATATCGCGCGCGGCTTGACGCTGCCGCCGTTCCTGACACCCGCAGCACAGTTGAAACCCTATCCGCTTGCCGCTTTCGATCGTCATGACGGCGCCTATTACGTGCGCCTCAGCGTCGTGGACCGGCCAGGTGTCATGGCCTCCATCGCCAGCCGGATGGCCGAGCAGAACGTATCGATCGAAAGCATCGTGCAGCGCCGTCCAGGCACAGCGACCGCCGGTGCCGCCAAGCCCGACGCCAACGCCCTCGCCCCGATCGTGCTTGTGACGCACGAGGCGACCGAAAGCGCCGTGCGTCATGCACTCGCCGCCATTGAGGCCGACGGCAAGGTTTCCGAGCGGCCGCAGATGATCCGTATCGAGGAACTTTGACCCCAGGGGATGCTATTCCACTGGGTGCCGATGAGAGGAAATGACCCCGATGGCAAACGAAAAATCTGACGGTTTGGATCGCGTTCTCGTTCTTGAGGTCGGCCGCGTGACCGAGGCCGCCGCCATCGCGGCAGCCAGGCTACGCGGACGCGGCAATGAAAAGGCTGCGGATAAAGCAGCCGTCGACGCCATGCGCAAAGAGCTGGGCCGCATTCACATTCGCGGCCGGGTTGTCATCGGCGAAGGCGAAATGGACGAAGCGCCGATGCTCTACATCGGCGAGGAGGTCGGCATCGGCGACGGCCCGCAAGTCGACATCGCGGTCGATCCGCTGGAAGGCACCACCATTTGCGCCAAGGCAATGCCAAATGCGTTGGCCGTACTCGCCATCGCGGAACGGGGCGGTCTGCTGCACGCTCCGGACATGTATATGAACAAGATCGCCATCGGCCCCGGATATCCGGACGGCGTGGTCGATCTGGATGCTTCGCCCGCCGACAATCTCCACGCACTCGCCAAGGCGAAGGGTGTGCCGATTAGCGAGATCATGGCCTGTATTCTCGACCGTCCGCGCCATGCCGAACTGATCAAGGCAGTTCGTGATGCGGGCGCTGCGGTTCAGCTCATTCCGGACGGCGATATTGCTGGCGTCATCTGGACAACCGATCCGGAAGAAACCGGGATCGACATCTATCTGGGTTCCGGCGGTGCTCCCGAAGGCGTGCTGGCCGCTGCCGCGCTGCGCTGCATCGGCGGCCAGATCCAGGGGCGCCTGATGCCTCTCAAGGATGAGGAGCGCGAGCGCGCGGCCAAGATGGGCGCCGACGTCAATCGCAAGTACACCATGCAGGACATGGCGTCCGGCGACGTGATTTTCTCCGCCACCGGCGTCACCGATGGATCTTTGCTCGACGGCGTGCATTTCCGTGGGGAATTCGCAGAGACCGAAACGGTGATCATGCGGGCGAAGACCGGCACCGTTCGCCGCATCAAGACCACGTTCCGCGATATCGGAACGAAACTCGCGGGCTTGTAAGCCGCATCGACGGACCGCACATCACTTGGCCCCCAGCGCCGGAAGGAGGCTCCGTGCTCCGTCTCTCAGTCCTCGATCAGTCGGTTGCGCTTGCCGGTCGGGATCAGGCCGCGTCGATCCGCGAAACGCTGGCGCTTGCCGAAGCGTGTGAGGCCCTCGGATACCACCGCTTCTGGGTGTCCGAGCATCACAACCTGCCGAGCATCGTCGGCACCGCGCCGGAAATTCTGATGGCGGCTATCGCGGCACGTACCAGCCGCATCCGCATCGGCAGCGCGGGTATCATGCTTCCGCACTACGCTGCCCTGAAGGTTGCGGAGCAATTCCGGGTTCTCGATGCGCTGGCGCCGGGCCGTATCGATCTCGGCGTCGGCAGGGCTCCCGGTTCTGACGGCCGCACGGCGCAGGCGTTGAACGCGGCAGGCGCAGCGCGCACCAACGATTTTCCCGAACAAGTCCGCGACTTGATGGCCTGGGTCAATGGCGAACCGCTCCCGGAGAACCATCCGTTCGGAAGCATCCATGCGCAGCCAACAAGCCAGACTGCGCCCGACGTGTGGATGCTAGGCAGTTCAGACTACGGCGCTCAGGTCGCGGCCTT
>JAEYYQ010000037.1 GCA_023428365.1 Pseudomonadota bacterium
CCGAGGCGTTCACCTATCGCGGATGGTTGTACAAACAGGTTGGCCAGCCGGAGCTTGGTCTCAAGGAAGTCGAGAAGGCGCTGCGGACCGACGCCAAGAACGCCGACGTTTATTGGGCAAAGGGTGAAATCGAGCAGGCCCTTGGCCGTAGCGACGAAGCCGTCGCGAGTTTCAGAATGGCTCTGACTCTGAAGCCCTGGCATCGCAACGCGCGCACAGCTCTCCAGCAGATCGGCATCGACCCCAACCCGACGACCGAGGTCGCCGGTGCCGCAATTCCCGGATGGCGCGTCGTACAGCAGGCGGGCAGTTATACGGCCCTGCTCGACGGCAACACGCGGCTGCGCGTTCCGTTGGAAATGGTGGGCAAAGGCGAAGCCAAGCTGATCGATTGGGAACTCAAGGACGGCCCGCTGAAGGGCATTGGCCTGCTGCGCTACAATGCCGGCGTCGTCACCGGCGAGGAGGGCGCGGAGGACGTCGAGCAAGCCGCCATCGTGGATCTGGCCAGCAATCAGGTGGTCAGCATTCAGCTTCACAAGCAGGGCGAAAGGGAATCGACCTGGGCCTGGAACGAAGGCGCGGTCACGATTGCCAGCATCGATGGCGTCACCGAAACGATGCAGCTGCGCGATACGCGTCCGCGTGAAGTGGCGCAACGGCGGCCAGTTGAACGACAGGCGGAATATGGCGGCCCCGTTTGGGCGCCGTGGAGCCAAGGCTGGGGCACCTCACCCGGTTACGCGCAGCGCGGCTCGCAGCCCCAGCGCAAGAAGAAGCCGAAGAACTTCTTCGAAATGCTATTCGGCAATTGATCCGCTGAGATCGTCAATGATCGAGCAGCGCAGCCAGCGCGTTGCGCATCTGCTCCGTCATCGGAGCCGGACGCATGGTATGGCGATCGACAAACACGTGGACGAAATGTCCGTCTGCGCGCGCTTCGTCCTCGCCCACCCCGAATAGTCCAAGTTCGTACCGCACTGACGAGCTTCCGAGATGTCCGACCCGCAGCGCGGCGTCGATATCTTCGGGATATGTGATCTGTGCGTGAAATCGGCACATCGTTTCGACGGCCACGCCGACCAGCGGGCTATTGTGAATGTCGAGCCCGCCCGGATCGATCAGATAGCGATTAATGATGGTGTCGAAGTACGAGTAATAAGTGACGTTGTTGACGTGACCGTAAAGATCGTTGTCCATCCAGCGCGTCTGAATGATGCGGAAATGCTTGAAGGATGAGCGCTTCGCGGGCTGCTGACGTTGCGGCTTGCTCATGCGTCCGAGGCTCCCATGCAAATACGGGGAGCATTGATCGCTCCCCGTTCATCGCTCTGTCTTACTTTGCCGCGACGACCATGATCTCCAGCAGCAACAACGGATCGGCCAGCTTGGCCTCGACGCAGGCGCGCGCCGGCAGGTTGTTGCTGTCGACCCATTCCTTCCAGACTTCGTTCATCGCTTCGCGGTTGCGGATGTCCGTCACCCAGATGGTCGTCGAGACGATCTTGCTCTTGTCGGTTCCGGCGAGCGCCAGCAGACGGTCGACCTGCTTGAGAACGTCCCGCGTCTGACCTTTCATATCCAGCGTGTTGTCTTCAGAAACGACACCGGAGGTGAAAACCAAGCCACCAGCTTCAACGACATCGGTTCCAAGCCCCCAGGGCTCGTGACGTACGACAGACATTCGCATCTCCTTGAATTCTTGGGTTCCGGACGTGTTTTAGCACGTGGCGGTCGCGCCGCCAGCGCAAAGGGCGGATCCGAATGAAGCGGATTGAACCTATGCCCTGGGTCCCGGCTCTGTGCGCTGACGCGCTTCGGCCGGGATGACAGCATCGTCAAGCCAGTCCTTCATTCTGTCATCCCGGCCAAAGCAGTTGCGCCGCAGGCGCGACTGCGCAGGGCCGGGACCCAGAGATGCGCCCACATCCGCCTGCTTACAGAAGGGGTTCTTCGTACTGGAGCTTGCCGTCGATCATCAGCCCTTTGATCGCGGAACGCCCATCCCGATCGACGGCGACGACAGCGGCCATCTTCTTCTCGCGCGCAAGATCCTCCAGCGCGAGCCCGGTATCCTCGGGGACGAAATAGCTTTCAATGCCGTAGCGCACCCACACGAACTCCGGCGCGCGTCCCGTGCTCAAATTCCCATACTGCAGCCAGCCCTGCAGCACGATTTGATCAGGCCCAACCGTATCCGGCAATCGCGTGCCGGCAGCCACCGCCTTGTATGAGCCCTCCGGCGTCTTTTCGATCGTCACATAGATCTTGTCGCCCGCACTCGCGCTCTCCTTGAACAGCTCTCCGGGGACGCGCGAGACGTCGTAGCTCAGGCGCACATAATCTCCGCGGAACAAACTCCGCGGATCGACCGGCACGATCGGCAGCACAATCTCCCTGCCGGTCTTGATCAGGTTGACACGGTCGACCACCATCCAACCCAGCACCGCACTTTGCAGCAGCGCGACAGCTGCCACCGCAATCCACGCATTCCGCCAAGAAAAGTTGATCATGGCGTGGCCTCCGTGGCAGTGCGCGCGTGCAGCCGGTAGGCCAGCCACGACAGGCCGATCACAATCAGGCCGGTGATCAGGAAGAACAGCGAGGTGCCGAGCAGCGTGCCGATGGTCTGAAAATACAGTGCCAGAACCACCGCCGAGAAACCGGCATAGCCAAGCCAGAGAATGGAGCGATGCTCACTGCGCCAGCCCCAATAAACGGCTGCCAGCAGCAACGCCAGCATGAGCACGGCCATCAATGTCAGCGTGC
>JAEYYQ010000352.1 GCA_023428365.1 Pseudomonadota bacterium
CGACGGCTATTTCCTACCCGAACGGGGTGCCTCACATCGGGCATGCCTATGAGGCGATTGCGACCGACACCATCGCGCGCTTCGAGCGGCTCGACGGCAAGGACGTCTTCTTCCTGACCGGCACGGACGAGCACGGTCTCAAGATGAAGCAGACCGCCGTCAAGGAAGGGCTACCGCCGAAAGAGCTGGCCGATCGCAATGCTGCGCGCTTTCAGGCCATGGATGCGGCATTGGGGCTATCTCACGACGACTTCATCCGCACCACGGAGGAGCGCCACTATCGCGCCTCGGAGGAAATCTGGCGGCGGATGGAGAAGGCAGGCGACATCTATCTCGCCAAGTACGCGGGCTGGTACTCGGTCCGCGACGAAGCCTTCTATGCGGAAAGCGAGACGACGGTCGGGTCGGACGGTGTGCGCGTCGGACCGCAAGGCACACCAGTGGCGTGGACGGAGGAGGAAACCTACTTCTTCCGGTTGTCCGCCTATCAGGATCGTTTGCTGGCGCATTACGAGGCCAATCCGGATTTCATTCTGCCGCCCGAGCGACGCAATGAGGTTGTCAGCTTCGTCAAAGGCGGGCTGGAAGATCTGTCGATCTCGCGCACCACGCTGGACTGGGGCATCCCGGTTCCGGGCGCGCCGCGTCACGTTATGTACGTGTGGGTCGACGCGCTGACCAACTATCTCACCGCCACGGGCTTTCCTGATGCGAGTGCACCGCGCGCCGGCTTCTGGCCTGCGAATGTGCACGTCATCGGCAAGGACATCGTGCGCTTCCACGCAGTCTATTGGCCGGCCTTCCTGATGTCAGCAGGCCTTGCCGTGCCGCATCGCGTGTTCGCGCATGGCTTTCTGTTCAACCGCGGCGAGAAGATGTCGAAGTCGGTGGGCAACGTCATCGATCCGTTCGATCTGGTGAAGGCCTACGGCGTCGATCCTTTGCGCTATTTCTTCCTGCGCGAGGTCGCGTTCGGTCAGGACGGCAGCTACAGTCCCGAAGCCATCGTCAACCGCATCAACGCGGATCTGGCGAACGACCTCGGGAATCTGGCCCAGCGCTCGCTGTCGATGATTGCCAAGAACTGCGAGGGTATTGTTCCGACGCCGGGTGACTTCACCGACGCCGACAAGACGCTGCTGGCGTCAGCCGATGCGCTCTACGAGGCGTCGCGCGGTGCGATGGATAAGCAGGCGATCAAACAGTATCTCGACGCCGTCTGGGCGGTCGTCGGCGATGCCAATCGCTACTTCGCCAGCGAGGAACCGTGGGCGAAACGCAAGACCGACTTCAAGCGCATGGAGACTATTCTCTATGTGACGGCTGAAGTCGTCCGTCAGATCGCGATCCTGGCGCAGGCCGTGATGCCGGAATCTGCGGGCAAATTGCTCGACCTCCTGGGGCAGGGTACAGACACGCGCGGCTTCACGGCGCTCGGTGCGGCGGGGCGTCTCAAGGCGGGCATTGCACTTCCCCAACCGACAGGCGTATTCCCGCGATATGTTGAGCCCGAGGAAGGAACTAAGGCTTAGTCCTAATGCTGGTCGACCATCACTGCCACCTCGATTTTCCGCAGTTCGCTCCCGAGCGTGACGAGATCGTCGCGCGGGCGTCAGCGGCCGGTGTTGGTGTGATCGTGACCATCTCAACGCGTATCCGCCAGTTGCCAGAGCTTCTGGCGCTGGCGGAGCGGTATCCCAACGTGTTCTGCTCCGTCGGCACTCATCCCCACAATGCACATGAGGAACTCGACGTTCCTGTCGAGGAGATCGTGCGGCTCTCCCAGCATCCCAAAGTCGTAGCGATCGGCGAGGCGGGGCTCGATTATTTCTACAAGAAGAGCCCGCCGGAAGCGCAAGCCCAGGGGCTGCGCAATCACATCGCTGCCGCGCGGATCACCGGCTTGCCGCTCGAAATCCATTCGCGCGATGCCGATGACGACATGGCGCACATTCTGGAAGAAGAGCACGGCAAGGGCGCATTCCCTTTCATCCTGCACTGCTTCACCGGCGGGCGCGATTTGGCTATGGGCGCGATTGCGCTGGGCGGTCTGGTGTCCGCGTCTGGCGTGATCACGTTCCGCAAATCGGAAGCTCTGCGCGAGATCTTCGCCGAAGTCCCGATGGACCGGCTGCTCGTTGAGACCGATGCGCCCTATCTCGCCCCTGAGCCCTACCGCGGCAAGACCAATGAGCCCGCGCACGTCGCGCATACCGCAGCGACGCTGGCGCGCGTGAAAGGCGTCTCCGCCGAGGCGCTGGCCGATGCGACCACGGACAATTTCTTTCGCGTCTTCCGGAAGGTGCCGCGTGACAGCGCTGCGGCCAGTGCCGCCGCATGAGCTACCGGCTGACCATTCTGGGATGCGGATCCTCTGGCGGCGTGCCGCGCGTCGGCAACGAGTGGGGAGCGTGCGATCCATCCAATCCGAAAAACCGGCGTCTGCGCTGCGCTGCGCTGTTCGAGAAGCGCAGTTCCGATGGCATCACGACGATACTGATCGACACCGGCCCGGATCTGCGCGAGCAACTGCTTTCAGTGCGTCTGAGGCATCTCGATGGCGTCCTCTACACCCACGATCACGCCGACCACACGCATGGCATCGACGATCTGCGTGGCGTCGCCTTCGCGATGAAAAAGCGCGTTCCCGTCTGGTTCGATGCCGCCACGCGCGACACGCTGATCTCCCGATTTGGCTACTGCTTTGCCACGCCTCCGGGCGGCACTTACCCACCCATTCTCGATCCCAACGACATCCACGCGCCGGAGCCAATCCGTATCAATGGCGCGGGCGGGATGATCGAGGCCATTCCGCTGCCGCAGGAGCACGCGGACGTCACGTCTCTCGGTTTCCGCATTGGGAATGTTGCCTATTCTCCCGATATCAGCGGGATTCCCGAAGCGACACTGCCGTATCTCGAAAATCTGGATCTGTGGATCGTCGATGCGTTGCGTCCGATGCCGCATCCCAGCCACTTCAGCGTCAAGCAGGCGTTGGGTTGGATTGAGCGCCTGAAGGTCAAGCGCGCGATCCTCACGCACCTGACCGCCGAGCTCGATTACGCCCAGCTGAAGCGTGATCTGCCGCCTCACGTCGAGCCGGCTTACGACGGCATGGTGATTGAGTTTCGCTGAAGCCGATTAGTCGGCATCGCCGAAATGCACGGGCGGCGAATTCACCGCCGCAGCCTTCGCCGGTTTCTGCTGCTCAGCGCGCCACGCCCGGTATTCGATGACCTCTCCGTTGCGCGTGTAGTCAGGGCTCGCCAGTTCAACGAACAGCGGGGCGATATCTTCCGGCGTCGGCAGCGTGTCCGGATTTTCACCGGGAAAAGCTTTGGCGCGCATGGCCGTACGCGTTCCGCCCGGATTGACGAGATT
>JAEYYQ010000043.1 GCA_023428365.1 Pseudomonadota bacterium
CCACTAGTCCGCGCCACGCTATCAACTTCGTGTGAGAGTTCCGACTCCAACGTAGCGCCCTGCGGGCGCCATGAATAGTTCGGATAATTCGCGAGGAGCCAATCCGAACGTGGATTAACGCCGGATAGAGCCGAAATGAAGAGCAAGGTGTTTTCGCCATGCGGACGCAACTCCTGGACGAGCCTAAGAACCTGCTCCAATTTGGCTGCATCCCACTTACTGTCCAAATCGTACCAGACAATGGAGGGGCTGACCGACCGAATCGATTCCACCACTCTGATGCTCCGGTCCCGCCACGCGGCCTTGAGCTCGCTGTAGTGGCGCTGCATTTGTGCGGTCCGCGCCGCGTTGGGCGGCAACCCGTATATGGCAGAGATTGCTGTGTCGTGGATCGGTAGGCTACGCTCCAGTCGCATTCCTCGTCCTGGAATGCTCAGCACCTGATGTGGTCCAGGCTCCAAAGCAATCTCCGAGAGCACCCAGTCCACCGCCTTGGAATACGCCGGGAGCGCTGAGTTCCCATTATCATCTTCAAGGTGTTCGTGCCCGGTCGGTCCACCTACCGTGATTGAGGATCCGCCGTCTGTCGACCGGGAGTGATGTCGCGGCGTATTGCGCGTTTTGATGTAAGATGGGCTGGAGTTCGCCATGAAATCGCCATCGGCTTTTTGGGCGCGTCCTTACAGCACTTCTTGCCTTTAACTAGTCATATTCCGCACGTCGTGGCCCCTAATAAGCAGCCGCTGGCGACGGGCTGCCTGACACAAGGGGCAACCGGTTAGCCGCACGCACACTAACATTGGAAACTGAGCATTGCCACCGCCCGACCTGCGCAAAATAGGTGCATTGATGAGGTGGTGAGTTCCATATTGCCAACTGCTCGGCCCCCGCGGACGCAGCTGGGACCACCTTATCCGTTCTCGTCCTCGTTGGATCTTGGCCGAGCGATCTAGCCGCGCCCCGCCCTCCTGTTTCGCACACCATTCCTCTCAATCAAAAGGATCGCCATTAAATCGAGGCGCGACCGATCGGAGCTCTCCGGCCGGATCGTCCCCACAAATCAGGCCGATCCGGCAAGCGCTCACCAGCATTAGCTAGGCCCGTAGGGCCGCAGGCACTACCATGCTCTCTTTCGCAATCCGCAATAGTTTCATCACTCTGGCTGCCGCAATGGCGCTTGCCATCGCTGGCTTCTGGGCATGGCGCCATGTTCCAGTCGACGCGATTCCCGATCTCAGCGACAACCAGGTGATCGTCTGGGCAGAGTGGCCGGGCAAAAGCCCCCAGGATATGGACCAGCAAGTCACATCCCGACTTGCACGCGAACTACAGGGGCTTCCCGGCGTCCAGACGGTGCGCGGTATGTCGCTGTACGGGGCCAGTTACGTCTACGTGATTTTCGAGGAGAACCGCGACTTGTACGAATGCCGTACTCGAGTGCTGGAGCGCCTCTCGCAGATGCAGGGCATTTTGCCTACAGGCGTTAATCCACGGCTCGGACCGGATGCGACAGCCATGGGACAGGTCTACGCGTTCACATTGCAGGGTCCGCGCGACATAGAGAAGAAACGGTATGTGCTAGATCAGCTTATTGTCCCTGCGCTCCGAGCTGTTCCCGGGGTCGCGGAAGTCGCCCCTGCTGGAGGTGTGGTTCGCGAGTACCAGATTGATGTCGATCCGACTCGCCTCGAAGAGCAGGGCATCACTCTGGACGCGCTGATGATGGCAGTTCAGCAGGTTGGACGCGATGTCGGTGCGATGAGCGTCGAGCAGAGTGGTGTCGAGACGATGATTCGAGGCGTGGGCTTTGTCCGCTCAGCAGAAGACGTAGAGAACATCATTATCCGAGGCGACAGAATGAAAGGCGCGGGCCTGCGCCTCGGCGACATCGCGGAAGTAAGGCTCGGCGGACAGTTCCGCCAAGGCCTGCTCGCTGACGGGTATCAAGAGCATGTTGGCGCGATCATCGGCATGCGCGTGCAAGGCGATCCGAAAACGGTGATTGATGCAGTGAAACGACGGTTGGCTGACCTTGGGCCTACGCTTTCGCGGGAGGAATTAACCACGGTGCCGTTCTACGACCGCTCCCAGTTGATACACGAGACGACCGCCACCGTCACCGATACCCTGGTTGAAGCAATCGTTACGACGATCATCGTCGTAGTTGCTTTTCTCTTACACGTCCGTGCCAGCCTTGCCGTCGCAGTGAGTCTTCCGCTTGGAATGCTGTTCACGTTCCTCGTCATGCACCTGCTTGGGGTTGGCGCGAACATCATGAGCCTGGCCGGCATCGCGATTGCGATCGGCGTGATGGTCGACTTCGGGATCATCATGACTGAGAACATCACTCAGCACCTGGTGGACCTGCAGGAGAAATGTAAGCGTGAGGGCAGGCCGATGCCTACTTCACCCTTCAATGCAGAAATCACCGATACGGTGGTTCGCGCGGCCCAGGAAGTTGCACGACCCCTTCTCACCTCTGCCGCCACCACGGTGATGGGTTTCCTCCCGATCTTCGCTCTCACGGATCAAGCAGGACGGCTTTTTGAACCTCTCGCCCTTACCAAGTCGCTCGCGATCAGCGGTGCGGTCATCTTTGGCACACTGGTCGTCCCGGTCCTGTGCCGCTTTCTGTTGCCACCCTGGCACATTCGCAAACCGGTGCTGATTGGACTGGCCGGGATCGCAGGGGGTGTGGCGTTTGGTTGGTTCGTGAAGGAGGGATGGTCGCTGCCTATGGACTTTGGGCGTTGGGCTCTGAGCATACCCGGCTGGATTTTTGCCCCAGTCATGGCGGTGCTGGTGGCCAGTGCGATCTGGCGGATCGGCCGGGAACGGCTCGTCAACTACGAGGAGAACCCTGCCAGCCACGCGATCCACGTAGCGTACGAGTGGGCCTACGGGCACATCATCAGGCACAAGGTGGCGTTTGCGATCGCGATTAGCACGATGGCTGCGGGAGGCTACCTCCTGGGGGTTGGTTGGCCCACCCTGAGCTGGCCGGTTCGCAAGGTCTTCGCCGCAGCCGGAGGGGATTTCTCGAATACGCACGTCGATCAGTTACTTACCCAGTGGTTCCCCGGCGTGGGGTCGAGTTTCCTGCCTCCGCTGGACGAAGGAAGCCTGCTCTTCATGCCGTCCATCCCCGCAACCGGTGGTCTGGGAGAAACACAGCGCATCATGATGGCTCAAAACAGAGCGATCGAGAATGTGCCCGAGGTCGCTGGCGTGATGGGCAAGATGGGCCGCGCTGAAACCGCGCTAGATCCGGCGCCGATCGGCATGATTGAAACCGTCGTCTTGCTAAAGCCGTATGAGGAATGGCCGGTCCACGAAATCACTCGGCCCGACGGGAAGGTGGAACACCGTCCCCGCACCCTTCAAGAAGTGAGGGCCACGCTGGCGGCCGTGAGCGACATTCCCGGAGTGGCGCCGAGTTGGCTTCAGCCCATTGAGACGCGTGTCGTGATGCTCTCAACCGGGATCCGAAGCCTAATCGCGTTGCAGATTCTCGGAGATGACACCGACGCCTTGGAGCGGTTTGCTGAAACAGCCGAGAAAGTGATTCAACCCACGCCCGGCGCCGCAGACGTGCAAATGCAGCGTGAGGGTGGAAAGCCGTACGCTGAGATTCGGCTAGATCCTGCGAAACTTGCCCGTTTCGGCCTTACCAATGAACAGGTGATGCGCTCCGTCGAAAGCGCAATGGGCGGAATGGCGGTTTCTTATTCAGTGGAGGGAGCTCTCCGCTATCCTATTCGCATCCGTTATTTGCGTGAACGTCGCGACGACGCGGATGAACTCCTTCAATTGCAGATTCCAGGAATGGCGGTTGGCCACGGGGCCGTTCCACTCAGTAACGTCTTGGCCGCGCCAACGGTGTTCACGTTGAAGTTCCCGGACCAGGCCAAAGCCGATGCATTCCTTTCGTCACTTCCGCTCGTGCATCAGCGAAACTTCGTCCACCTCAACGAGGGTGAGGCTGAACTCACGCTTCCCGCCGGGGATGAACTGCCCGCGAACGTTAAAGCAGCCGTTCAGGCCGGACAGGCGCGAGTCATCCGCGAGCGCCCTAGCGAACTTGGGCTCACGTATACGATCGGCCCCATGGCAATCCGATCAGAGGGAGGCAAGCGCACGCAGTATGTTCTCCTCAACGCTCGTGGCCGGGGTGAAGTCGAGGTCGTGCGGGATGCAGAAGCGCGCTTGCGCGCGGCGCTCGCAGATGGCCGCCTTGAGTTACCCCCTGGCGCCACGTACCGTTGGGTCGGTCGGTATGAGCAGAAAATCAAGGCAGACCAGACCCTCCGCAGGATTATCTCTGCGTCGATGCTCGTGATGGTGGTGCTGATCTACATCGGCACGAGGTCTTGGCTCATCACAGCCATCATCATCCTCTGCAACGCAAGCGTCACGACAGCTGGCGGATTTTTCATGGTGTGGCTGTGGGATGTAGAGATGACGACTGCCGTCGTGGTGGGATTCCTCGTCCTGCTCGGAGTCATGTTCAATGACGGCATCTTGCTCGGCACCTATATCCAAGAGCAGTTCAAGAACCATCCCGGGACAATGGAGGAAGTTCACCGCCGTGTATTCATCGCTGGCTTACGGCGGCGCCGCCCAGCGATCATGACCAACGCTACGGCGATGCTTTCCCTTGTTCCTGTTCTTTGGTCGACCGGCCGCGGATCCGAACTGATGGAGCCCATGATCCTACCGGTCGTCGGGGGCATGATCTTTGACATCGTCTCGCTG
>JAEYYQ010000375.1 GCA_023428365.1 Pseudomonadota bacterium
GCCCAAGATCGTCGACTGGTACATGGACGGGAAGATCGAGATCGATCCGATGATCACGCACACGCTGCCGCTCGAAAAGATCAACGAAGGCTTCGACCTGATGCACGAAGGCAAGAGCATCCGCAGCGTCGTTGTTTTCTAGGCGGATGCTCATCGCCGTCAGTTGAACTTGACGCTGCCGAACAGTCTGATGTTGGCACCGGGCAACAGGACATCATCCGAACGTTTGAACGATGCGTGATTGAGAACCTCGTCATCGGCGAGGTTCTCGCCTTTCACCCCGATGGTCATCTCCCGGATCCCGGCGGAAGACTCCATCGAGCGCACCGTGTAGGCCAGCTCCGCCGATACCAGCGTATAGCCCGGCGTTTCCAGCTCATCGGTCTCGACGTTGACCTTGTCCTGCTTGAAGGCATGGAGCACACCGACACGCGCGAACCAGTTGGCGTCGCGGTAGTAGAGGCCACCACCCAAGCGATGCGGTGGAATGCGCGGAACGTTGTCGCCCTTGAAGCGGGCACGAACGAAATCGTACTGCCCATCAATACCCCACACGCCATTCCAGATCGGCGCTACGTCATACTCGGCTGCGATCTCCGCACCATGGAACGTCGCATCACGCTGCTGGAACTGAACGAGCGCGAGTTCGCCATCGGTCGCTGTCGGATCACAAGTGTCGATCGTCTCGTCGCAGGTGCCGTTCTTGTCCTTGAAGATGAAGCCGTTGAACCTCGTGTAGTAGGCCGATGCATCGAAGCGGAACTGTCCTTTGGCGCGCTTGAAGCCGAGCTCGGCCGTCGCAGCCTTCTCCTCATCGAGGAAGGGATTGCCGATCTCGAATGTTCCCGTCGCCTCGTGAACACCTTTCGAGAACAGCTCCGCGGCATCGGGCGCACGTTCGACATACTGACCCGTGAGGCGCGCGACCACACCCATCGGCAGATCGTAGAGCAGGCCGAGACTGGCACTGACGGGAACGAAGGAACGCTCACCTGCGAAGCCGGGCTGCGCCCCCGGCGCGATGGACGGATCGAATACGATGCCGTCGCCATCGACTTTCGTCTGCTCGATGCGCGTTGCAGCCTGCAGCCGCAGTCGTTCCGTCATCTGTAGTTCTTCAAACCAGAACGCCGCCAACGACTTCGTACGCGCCGGATCGAGCAGCGGGTCGATATCGTCCTCGAAAGCAATCGCAGCAACCTTGCGATGACCATACTGCGCACCGATTGCGCCGCGCAGTTCGCCGAACGACGTCATCACAGGCAGATGCTGGATCTCGATGCGGCCCTCCTGCTCCTTGTTCGTGAAGCGGGTGCCGATCTCGCCTTCGTCGATCAGGATTTCGTTGTGCGCATAGTCGGATGCACCGAACCAGTAGCGGATGGCTTCGATTCCGCCGGCACGAATGCGCCACTCGCCCTTCGACTGGATGCGATCCTGCTGCAGATCGATCGCAACACGCCCTTCGTCGCCGGGGCCTTCGGCCATATTGTAGGGAATGCCATAGAAGCTCGAGATGCGGCTGAACGAGATGCCGGCGAAGCCGCTGTTCCAGACGTAGGATGAGCCGACCGCAAATCCCTCGCTATCGACGAAGGTGTTGTCCTGGGTGCCACGGGGCGTCTTGTAGTCGTCAGCGTGACGCTTGAAGCCATCAGCGTGTACGACGATCCCGGCGGCACCTGCGGTGACCTTGAACGCGCCATCACGTCCGTCATCCACGGGGTTGAACCCACCCCTCACCTCGGCCGCATATCCGGCCCCAGGCACGAACGTGGGGATACGGCTGTTCTCAACCGCCACGACACCACCGATCGCCTGACTGCCGTATCGCAACGTGGCCGGCCCGCGGATAACCTCCATCCTGTCGGCCGCGTAAGGATCGATCGGCACAGCATGATCCTCGGAGATCGCCGACACGTCGTGGCTGCCGATGCCATTCTCCTGAATGCGGACGCGGTATGCGTCGAGACCACGGATGATCGGCCGGTTGGCTCCCGCCGCGTAGGTTGTGCCGGAGATTCCGGGCTTGGTCTGCAGCGGTTCGGTCAGGGTCTGCCCCTCAGTCGCGGTGATCTCACGCTCCGTGACGACCGTCACGGGAACGAACGTCTGATCTTCGCTGATGAGCGATCCCGGCAGAAGCGTCAGCTCGTCAGCTTCCGGTGCACCTGGCTGCGCGGCCCCCGAAACGGGAGGCGTGGATTGAACAGGACGCATGCGCGGCTTTGCTGCGACCGGACTTGGTGCAGTTACGGTAATACCCGGCAGAACCGTCTGTGCTGCCAGTCCCGTCGTGCCCGCAACCAGCCCTGCCGACGAAATCCCCATGAGCAAACTCGCCCGGAAACGATCCAGACTCACCATCGGAAGCTCCCATAATTGGTATGTTATAATATAACAATCACGGGAGCCGAGAATGTGCCAAGACCCAAGTTCCAGGAGTTGGATGATATTTCACATGTGTTGCTACAAAGCCTCGACGGACGCCACGAGACCAAGCGCGCTAAAATAGCGAAGGGCGGCTTGTGGGGCCGCCCTCGCTATTCGATCCTGCTTGTGACGACTGCTAACTACGCCGCCTGCTGAATTGCCGACAACTGCCAGCCCTCGCCACGCGTACGATCGTCACGGCGGAACGTCCAAAACTCTGTCGCTTCCGTGGGCTGGCTACGATCGCCGGAAACAACCTGGCCCGTTTCCCGCTCTACAGTCACCTCGATCTGCGAATAGCGCATCGCAACCGTGGCATAGTCAGAACCAGCCTCGCGCCACGCCTCCGACACGTCGCCTTGCAGCAATTTCACGTTAGAAACGTCATTGCGCAGGCCCTGCTTTGCGCTGTCGGACAGTTCCTGACTGAAATATGAGAGCATCTCCGGGGTCGCGATGGCCCCCAGTTTGTCGACGTCCTCGCGGCTATAGGCGGTGTGAACCTCGCCGAGCAGTCTCTCGAACGAATCGAGGTCAGTCTGACTGATCGTCAGCGGCGCCGGCGACGAAGGGGCACTGCCTGTTAATCCGAAACCCTGGCGGCTCGGCGCAGCCATATCACGCTGCGGAGTGCGGCCCCCACCTTGCTGTGCGTTGGCCCGAGCAAGCGCTGGCTGATTGCGGCTCCTGACGAACATCAGGACGAGGTAGGCAAGACCGGCGATGAGCGCAAACTGCAGGACAAAGCCGAGCACGCTCGCCAAGGCGCCAAATCCGAAGATGCTCGCGAGACCCACGGCGAACAGGCTGCCCATGAGGAGGCCACGCATTCCGCCGAAGCGCGAGGCTTGGGCTTGGGTTGCGGCGGCAGCTGCACCCGGCTGGGCGCTTGACGGCGCGCTCTTCGGGGTCATGGACCTTTCGATCGGAGCCGCTTTCGGCGCCGTGTTGGTGGCAGGCGGTGCCGTGTAGGTCTTACTTCCGCGGCTGCCGAAGCTCCGGCCACCGCGAGCATCGGCTAAGTCGGCTGCGATAACCGAGAAGCCCGACGCCAAGGCAACCACGAGAGCGGACAAACGTGAAAACGACATTGGCTTCCCTTCGTCAGAAAGGTGGCTGACAATGAACCACAAAACATCAGAGCATAGATAAGCACGCTTGACGTGAGTAACACGGTTGCCACCCGATAGGAAGCGATGCGGGCCCGTGAACAACCGAAGGCTCCTGCCTCAGCGTTAGGCTCGGGGCCGAGCCAGCATTCAAACTCAGTTGGAGGGAATTTTATACCTGCAGCCCGGCTATAAGATGCAGGATTGCGGACTTATGTTGCTTGGCCCGCCGCCAACGCCTGCTGGCTGACCGAGAACGAAGAATCGCCATAGAAGTCGCCAGAAGTCTTCACTACCCCATGAAAATCAGGAACGTGCATGTCTAGTTGGTTGACCGGCTTCGAAGCTGAGTTCGTACTCAAACTCGCGATTTGCTTGATTCTGGGTAGCCTGATCGGTGTAGAGCGCGAGCTTCGCAACAAGCCCGCCGGCATCAGCACGCACTGTTTCGTCATGGCGGGCGCGTGCCTGTTCACATTCATATCCACCGTGGCCGATCCCAACAGCCCTGCCCGAATTGCGGCCCAGGTCGTGTCGGGCGTCGGGTTTCTCGGCGCAGGAATGATACTGAAGAGCGACAACAACACTATTAGAAATCTGACGACAGCAGCGGCCATCTGGTTTGCCGCCGCGGTTGGCATGGCCATTGGCATCGGCTGGTACGTGATCGCCGTTATCGCGTCAGTCTACGCGGTGATCGTTCCGCGCATTCCACACGTCGAAAGATGGGTCAAAAGCCGGCACGACGAGTGAAGCGGACGACCTGCTTACGCCGCGAATTCGAAGATCGGCGATTTGTCCGTCATCGACGTCAGCACCATTTTATACAAACGAAAGGGCGGCCAAAAAGGCCGCCCTCCGTCTACTCGATCCAGCTCGTGACGGACTGCTGATCAGGCCGAGTAGTACATGTCGAACTCGACCGGATGCGGGGTCATCTCATAGCGCATGACCTCTTCCATCTTCAGCTCGATGTAAGCGTCGATCATGTCGTCGGAGAACACGCCGCCCATCTTCAAGAACGCGCGGTCCTTGTCGAGGCAGTCGAGAGCTTCACGCAGCGAGCCAGCAACCGTGGGGATCTCTGCAAGTTCTGCCGGAGGCAGATCGTACAGGTTCTTGTCCATAGGCTCGCCCGGGTGGATCTTGTTG
>JAEYYQ010000404.1 GCA_023428365.1 Pseudomonadota bacterium
TTTCCAGTTCCGGAAAGATATCGACCAGCGCCCGCCTGAGATGCTCCGTCGGCCATTGGGGATCGCCTGCAATCGTGCCATCGCGCCCGCCAAACAGAATGCGTTTCCCGTCCGGAGATGGCCGATAGTAATAATACAGCTTACGAGTTTCGGAGCACATCACGCCGCGCGGCATAAGCTGCCGCATCAGGTTATCCGATAGTGGCGCGGTGGCGATGATGCGGCTGCGAACCGGCACCAGGCGTCGGCGCAACCAGCGATCGGCCTCATCGGTGTAGCCGTTGGTGCCGGTTATAACGTGCTCGGCCTGCACCTTGCCGCGGGCCGTTGCCACCTCGAACCCATCTCCTTCGGGGCGAATACCGGTTACGCGCGTTTCGCTATGCACGACCACACCGGCCTCGAGCGCGATCCGCAACAGCTCGGCATGCAGCTTGGCCGGATGCAGTCCGCCGATATCATACCGGATGACTCCGCCATAGTAGAAGTCGGTTCCGAGATAGGATCGCTGTTCGCTTCGCGGCACCGGGCGAATATCAAGCCCGAACCTCTTGCTCGTAAACTCCGCATCACGGGCCAATCCATCGTAGTCTTCCGGATTGGCCGCACCCGTGAAACGGCCAGACATTGCGAAATCGCAATCCAGCTTCTCAGTTTTGATGAACTCGGCGAGCCAGGCACGCGCCGCAATGGCTTCTGCCTGAATGGCATTCGCGCGCGCTTCCCCGAAATTTTTGACCATTTCCTTATATCCGGGGCGCAACGTCCCGCTCGCGATGCCGCCATTTCGGGTCGAAGCGCCTTCACCAGGACGCATCTTGTCGAACACCTGCACGGTCCGGCCAGCCCGAGCCAGCGTCAAAGCCGCGCTCAGCCCGGTGTAACCGGCGCCGACAATGGCGACGTCAGAATGTCCTGCAATCGGCTGTTGTTCCAGCGCGAGAGGGGGCGCCGCTTGCCACCAGAACGGTTCATGAGACAGCAAGATTCAGCCTCCATAATACCAAGCGCTAAGCATCGGGAACTTCGCCCGGGGCCTTGAGTTTGCCATTCCTAGCACAAAGGCGCCCGACATGGACGCAAGGCGAAACGTTCCAAACAGCTACCGCAAGTTAACTCGATGATCCGCTGAGCTTTTTCCCGTGCGCAACACACTCGTCGATATTCGCCGGATCGGCCCTATGGGCGAAGGTGGATTGTCTTGCCGGCGCGTGCAGCTGCACCGAGATACGGCATCCGAGAGCCACATCATTTGCTTTCTGCCTTGGCTTTTCAGCTATGCGCACAGCGCCGAGACCGGCCTCATTCCTCCTGACTGCCTGCTCGCCTACGAAATGCCCCACGCCATCGTCAGTTCGTCACCGGATAAATCGGTCGACGCATTGCACGTGGTCGTCGACGATTTTCTAACCATGATGAAAAAACTCCAACTCGATCCTACCAAATTGATCCTGGTCGGGCTCAGCATCGGTAATTTCGCCGCGACTTACATTGCCAACAAAATCGGTGCCCGGCTCTGGTCGGTCGCAGCCGGCGATCGCGGTGAAATCCTGGTCTGGAACAGCTCCCTGGCAACGGGTATCCGCGCTCAGGCCGAGAGCAGCGGTCTTCGTTTCGACGATTTCGAAAAGACGCTTAGCCCATTCAATCCAATCAATAATCTCGAAAACATTGGCAGCCGCTCAATCTTCATCTCCGGATACTTCGACACGGTCGTTCCCTACCGCTGCGCGAGAAACGTCGCCTTGGCGGCACGGACCCACAATCGCGGGGCGCGGCGGATCGTTTTGCCGCTCGGCCACTCGGGAACGTTGGTTGCCGGTGTGAGATGTCTGCGGTTTATGACGAGGGTATCGACGGCGACACTTCATATGACCACAAACCAGGCAGGCTCACCTGCACCGACTGTAGGCCCGAGAAATATGACGATTTCTCAATAGTTCGAAATGAGAAGCTCAGAAATATTTTCACACGAGCCTGGAACTCGCTGAGCTACCTCACGTTGCATGATCGCGACCTCATCAACAAACTCCCTACGCCCCCCCCGTGGCGAGAGATGTGGTCGGTGCAGGGGGCGCCTTCCCTCGGCGCCCCCTGTTTTCGTGCTTAAGAGAGTTTCATTTCAATTCAACATCAGATTTTGAATGGACAAAACAACCGATACGGGAGCGGGAACCTAAAAAAGCCTTCTTGGTTGATCCTGCAGCCAACCGGAAGCGGGAGCTGGATAAATGAAAGACCTATTCGCACAGGGTGACTTACTGCTCGAACGCCTGGACACACTTCAGCCTTCAGGGCAACTGCCGGCCGCCAACGCCGACGGTTCTTTTGTCCTCGCGGAAGGCGAACTGACGGGACACCATCATTCCATCTATGGTCGCGTAACGATGTTCCGCGACGACAGTCTGGCCCGCGATATTCCGGGCGGTCTGTATATCGGACACGTCAACATCGAAGGTCCTGCAGCGCGCGTTCAACATCAGGAACATGCCGCACTCAATCTGCCGCAGGGCACGTATCGCGTTCGCCGTCAGCGTGAGTTGGAACCCAAGGATGCTCGGATCGTCGCCGACTAGTCAGCGTAGTATGCGGCTCGAGCGATTGTCGCCCCTCCAGGTCCAAGAGGTTGCCTCGTATCGAGCCCGCTGGGCCAAGATCGGAGCTGAAACAAAACCAGCGGATCGCGAGGCAGCCGAAGCAGGCGTAGAGTGTGCTTACCGCACAGCTGGCCTGCCGGTGCCTCGCATCGTCTGGTGTGAAGGTCCTCTCCAATTTGCCAGCGAATGGCGCATGGCCAGTCGAGGCACCATTGGGGCCGGGGTACGGCGCGAAATCTATGATCATCCCCTTGCCCGCTTGATCACCCATGCGGAATCTCGCGTCAGCCTAGGTGTTCGCCATTCCGTCATCAACGGAACCAGATTGCCTGCCGCAACCAGCCTGGCCATCAACGAAGCCGTCAACGGTGCCGTCGATGATGCGCGGCCGAGGTTTTGGACGCGATTGCGGGAAGGCTGGTATCTGCGCCGCACGCCGCGTTTCCGTGACAGCGGCTGGGGTCATCCTGATTACGCTTGGCTGGCTGCCTGCGATTATCTGTCGATGCTTTGCGACAACGGTGGGCGCGACGCAATCAACGCTGTTCTGACAGTCGCCCAGAACTCCGGCTGGATCGTCCCGCACGAAAACCTGTGTTGGCTTGGAGAGCGACCGCGCACGCTGCACACCGACGATCGGGCTCGGCTCCACAGCCGCGACGGTCCCGCGCTGGAATACAGGGACGGCCTCGCAATCTACATGTGGAAGGGCGTGCCGGTTCCGGAGTGGATGATCGAGCAGCCGGATCTGATCACGCCGTCATTCATCGATCGCCATCCCGACTTTTTGTTGCGACGCTGCATGATCGAAGTCATGGGGCCGGGACGATACATCGCAAGCGGCGGCGCTATTCCCATCGCGCGCGATGAGACGGGGATCTTGTGGCGCAAGCAATGGTGGAACAACGATGCGTGGGCCGCGGTCGAGGTCGTGAATGGCACGGCTGAGCCGGATGGGACATTCCGTCACTATTTCCTCCAGGTTCCGCCGAATGTCCGTTCGCCGCGCGAAGCCGTGGCGTGGACGTATGGGATGACCGAGACGGAGTATGCGCGATTGCGCGTGCGAACCTGACCTCCGTCTGCCGCGGCAACCCAGAGACGACAGCGAGGGCTCCCTTTGGGAGCCTTATTTCTATGGCGCGACCTGAAGCGTAAACATGACCTTTCGATCGTAGATCAAGGAACGGATTCAAGCGCAAAATCGTTCTTATCAGGCAAGCTCATGCGGATAAGGCGGTGAGAGATGGGCGCGAAACCCAAAAAATCTGGCGGGAGCGGGCCGCAGTCGAAATCCGACAAACAACGCGAGCCTAAAGCCCAGGACAAGCGGCGCGCTGAGGAAGAGGCAGAGCGTGCAGATTTGGAGGAGCAGCTTCAGGAGGGCCTGGAAGGGACGTTTCCGGCGAGCGATCCTGTATCGGTAACGACTCGTCTCAAGCCCGGCAGATAAAGCGGCTCCAGCAAGTATACGCCTAACGAGGTGACGCCGTGGAAATTCGCGTTTTGATAACGACCGCCTTCCTGCTGGCGGCAGTCGCGGTGACGCTTCTGGGCATCGGCGGCGCGGCAGGCAACGGAGCCGGGCTGATTTTCTGGCTGCTTCTTGCCGCGGCCGGCGTCTTGGCGGCTTTATCGTTGAAACGCGAGCACAGCGACGAAATCGCAAAAGCATCAAGGAGGACAACTGATCATGAGTCCAGGTAATTTGCTGTACTGGGCGATTACGTTTCTGGTAGTTGCCATCATCGCGGCGCTACTCGGCTTCGGTGGCGTCGCGGGCACCGCGATGGAAGGTGCGAAGATCCTGTTCTGGATTGCAATCGTCCTATTGATTGTTGTCGCTGTGGTTGGGGCCGTACAACGGCGAAGCTGAACACTTAAGACTTGATAAAAAAAGGAGTCACGAATGGCTGAGAAATGGCAGGAATCCCGGTCACCGAATGCTGGTTCCACGGGCCGAGCCTCGGGAGAGAACGGAGCGGACACAATCGACTATCAAGCTGAGATCGAGAAAGTTCGTGCAGAAATGGCGCGGCTTGCGGAAACGGTTGGCGGCTCTTTGCAAAACTCCATGAAACCCGTGGCGCGCGAACTCGAAGCGACAGTCACACGCAACCCGACCTCTGCTGTCCTTATCGCGGCTGGCGTTGGTCTGGTCCTCGGCGTCCTGATGTCCAGAAAATAGGCGTCTGCGAATACCAGCAGCAATCGTCAGTTGCTCAAAAAAGAGGCCGTCGACCATGCGTCTCGGCCTCTTTTCTTTTCCGCTGCATCAATCAGCGCTGACTCAAGTCAGGAAGATGGA
>JAEYYQ010000453.1 GCA_023428365.1 Pseudomonadota bacterium
GTAGGGATCGAACCTACGACCCGCTGATTAAGAGTCAGCTGCTCTACCAACTGAGCTAAGCGCCCGGATTGCCAACGGCCCGAAGGCTCCATCGGCAAGGCGGTCCCTGTAGCAAAGCGATCCCGCCATGGCAAGCACTGATACCCGGTCGCGGTGACCTGCTAAGCCCTCGATCCATAACGCAAAAACCGCCGGGCGAACCCGGCGGTTTCTGGGATGGGGAGCGGTCTCCCGGGAGAGACGACTTCAGGCCATCCACTTCGCGTCAGGACCGGGCGCTATACCGCGTCCTGCCCGTCATTACTGCGGCCGCGGAGCTTCCGTTCCGGCACCCGGGCCTCCCATTGGACCACGAGGACCCCGGTGATCCATGCGACCGTAGCCATGGTGGCCGTGATGGCCGCCGCGATGCCAGCCGCCGCGGTGCCAGCCGCCGCGCTCACCGCCGAGCCGCGCCAGCGCCCAGAAACGCTTCTTCTGGGAGTCGTCGAGGCTCTTGTAGAGCGGGCCCGCCGCTTCGGTGAGCTTCTTCAGCGCCGCACCCTGCTGCGTCATCGCGTCGGCGCGCTGGCTCAGCCGTTCGAAGCGGTCGACCGGCTTGTCGGCCGAGGCCCGCGCGGCAAAGCGCTCCGAGCGCTGCTTGGCGAAATCGCGCAGCGCGGACTCGACCGCCGGCCAGTTCTTCTCCTGCTCGGACGTGAGCTTGAGACCGGCCTTCAGCGCGGCGATGCGGGCGTCGCCGAACGCCGCCATATCTTCCGCCGTCGGACGCCAGCGCTCGGCGCCTCTCGGACCATCGGGTCCCTTTTGAGCGTAAGCAAGAGAGCCTCCGGCGATCGCAAGCGCAGTCGTACCGGCAAGAACGTACTTCAACATAGCCACCTCCATGGCAACAACTATTCAGATAGCCATTCAACGAAGGTGACGAGAGAAAACCTGCGGCCTCGCTTCGACTTAGACGCTCGATAGACATTAAATGATGGCAATGTTCATTGACGTTTGTTCATCGATCCAAAGACGAGAACGGGGTTCTTCGCTGCGGTGACTAGCACGCGCGCCGAATTGCCCCGGCAATACTGTCGTCGCGGCGGTAGCAAACTGCCCGGCTTGCCACCGCGGTCATCAACCCACGGACTTGACCACAGTTGCGCTTAAACTACTATATTACCTCTCATCGACTACACCCCCGTGGCGAAGTTACGTCTAGGCATCGCACGGTTACTCGGCGATGATGCTTATCTGAGACCAGCGCATAGCCCATCCATACCGGGCGACAGAAAAACAGCGCGACACCGGAGGAGACAATATGAAGTCTAAACTTAAGATGTATTCGCTCGCGGCTTCTACCGCGGCTATCGCTATCCTGCTGTCGATCCCGCAGCCGGCCACGGCGCAGGAGCGCAAATCGATCCGCTGGTCGACGTCCAGCATCGACTCCTACGGCTATAAGGTTGCCGCCACGATGGCCAAGGTCGCCGAAGAAGCGCTCGGCGGCGAGTACACCGTCACCGTCAATCCCTACCCGTCCACGACGGGCGCCATGAAGGCGGCGATGGATGGCAACGGTGAGATCGGCTACACCGCCGACGTCGGCATGACCCAGCTTTACGCGGGCGAAGGCGGCTTCAAGAATTACACCCCGGGGAAGGGCAAGCTCGTCCACACCTGGTATGCTTATCCAATGGAATCCTTCATGGCGGTGCCGACCGAAAAGGTCGCGCAATACAAGTGCCTGAAGGATCTCAGCGGCAAGCCGACCTTCTACACCCCCGCCGGGTTCATGAACTGGCTCAATTTCCAGCGCATGTACAAGGCGCTGGGCTACGACTTCAAGCACGTCCAGATCGACCCCAAGACCCAGTCCGACGCGCTCAAGGGCGGCACCATCGCGGGCTCGGTCGCCTATACGACGGCCGGCCGCTCGCTGGTGCCGTACTGGAAGGAAACCGAAGTCCGTATGGATATCTCCATCGTCAATCCGTGCCCGGATGAAGTCGAGAAGTTGAAGGCCGCCGGTCTTGGAGTCTCCGAAGTCGATCCGAAGGTGTTCGCCAAGGACGTCGGCGTAAAGACCATCTACGGCGTCCCGATCCTGTTCGGATACAACGTCCGCGCCGATATGCCGGAAGACGTCGTTTACAAGCTGGTCAGCGCATTCCACAAGAACAGCGCGGCCCTGGCCAAGTCGGAGCCCGGCTTTACCCCGTTGGCAAAGGACTTCGTCGGCATGCAGGTGCAGGGCATCAAGGCCAATCCTGACGTCCCGGTACATCCGGGCCTTGCCAAGTTCCTCAAGGAACAGAAGGCCTGGGACGACAAGTGGAAGATCGCCACCACAAGCGGCTGATCTCCGGGAGGACGCCATTGCGGGGCGGGAGCTTGCGGGAACGCAGGTTCCCGCCTCGTATCTGTTAGCACACCGGCATGAACGCCAGGGAGGGAGGCATCGGTCGCGTCATTGCACCGGGCCGCTGGCGCAAGAACCGGCGAAGATAACAAACACGTGGGGAACGCTATGACGAGCGATTGGATCAAACGGCAATTCAATCTCAGCAACCTGATCCTGATATTCGCGATCATCCAGTTCGTCTGGCTTGGCTGGTATTTCTACACGGGCTCCGGCGGCCCGCAGGAGCTGGTCGCGCGCGTGATGTCGATCGCGCTGATCCTGCAGATTCTGTTCATGTACCGGGAAAACTACCTCTATAAATGGTTGCCGCCCCGGGTAAACGACATCATCGTCGTCTTCTATCTCGGCATTTGCGCCTACGCGTTCTGGCACTTCTGGTGGGAGTTCGAGGAGATCGCGATCTATCGCCAGGGCTCCTACACCACGCAGGATTTCATCGTCGGCCTGCTGGTTTTCCTGCTCGTCATGGAGCTCTCACGTCTTGCCCATCCGGTGCTGTTCTGGATCAACCTTGTCCTGGTCTTCTACACGCTGTACGGCTACCTCAGCCCGGTCGACTTCTTCTGGCATCCGGGAACGTCGTTCCACCGCATCGTCACGTCCAGTACCGTCGAATTCTCGACCGGCATCTATGGCATCTACGGGCAGATCGCCCTCACCCTGATCGCTGCATTCCTTCTGCTGGCCGCTGCTGCGCAGGGCTTCGGCGCGCAGAGCGCCATGATCAATGTCATGCGCCGCCTTGCCGGACGTTCGCGCCAGATGGTGCCGCAGACGGCCGTCATGGGTTCGCTCTCCATCGGCATGATCAGCGGCAGCGGCTCGGCGAACGCCGTGGTCGTCGGCAGCATCACCATTCCACTCATGAAACGCTATGGCGTACCGCCCGCGGTCGCTGCCGCTATCGAGTCGGCCGCGTCCATGGGAGGGCTTCTCATGCCGCCGATGATGGGCATCGGCGCATTTCTGATGTCCGAGTTCCTGGGCGTTCCTTATTGGGACGTCGTCGTGCGCGGTTTCTCGCTCGCCGCGGTCTATTACATCACGCTGGCGCTGTCCGTTTATCTTCTGTGTGTCCGCCTGCTGCCGCGGGACAGCGTGGCGCCGCCAGTAGTACCCCTCTATGACCGCGTCAAGACGTCAATCTTCTTCATCTCGGTTCTTTTCCTCATCTACCATCTTGGCATCGTCGGCACCGGTGAGCTACTCGCCGCCATCTATGCCGCCGGCTTCATGTTTGCACTCCTGCTCGCTGCGTTCCTGTATTTCAAATACGCGCTGAAGGATCCGCAGGTCGCGCGACAGACGATTCTCGGCAACGTGCGGCTATGCCTTGAAACACATGCCGACATGACGTCGTATTTGACACTGCTTCTGGCCACGCTCGGCATCATGATCGGCCTGTTCACGGTCACAGGCTTCATCAACCGCATGGGTGGCATGCTGCTCGATCTCGGCGCGTGGCACGTCGCCGCCATGATCGCGATGGCGTATATTTTCGGCTGGCTGGTTGGCGCCGGTCTGCCGCCGACCGCGACCTACATCATCGGCGCGGTCGTCATCGTGCCACCACTCACGAGCCTTGGCATCAATCCGTGGGTCGCGCACTTCTTCATCTTCCTGCTGTCG
Organism: Pseudomonadota bacterium; assembly: GCA_023428365.1. Lineage (GTDB taxonomy): Bacteria > Pseudomonadota > Alphaproteobacteria > Rhizobiales > Hyphomicrobiaceae > ZC4RG25. The sequence continues at coordinate 4,040 of JAEYYQ010000453.1, forward strand.
GTGTGGGGAGAGCTGTCGCCGCCAACGTCACTCACGGCGGCAATATCGGCTCGCATCGCCGAAACCTCCTTCATGCGGACGATGTGGGAGGCATTGAAGCTGTGTCTGCCGGTCACCCTCATGACTTTTGCTATCTTCACGCGCTCGGAAATGATTATCACGCCGGGCTGGACGCAGGTTCTCAACACCGTCGCGATGATGG
>JAEYYQ010000463.1 GCA_023428365.1 Pseudomonadota bacterium
TCGGCCTTTCGATCGCGCGAGACAAAGCCCATGTGTTCGCCGCAACTGGACAGCGGATCGCGACCGGACTGATCGAGCCGAAAAACGCACCAGCCGCCCGCCGATATGCGGAGGCAGCGCTGTGACCGTTCTGGCACCCGCGCTGACAGCGGTTCAAACGTCGCAAACATCAAAACGACGGACGGCGCAACGAGAAGCGCGCACGGCGTGGTTTCTTGTGTCGCCGTTTCTCCTTGGATTGCTCCTGTTTCTTATCCTCCCCTGCCTCGGCGTGGTGATCATGGCATTCACCGACTGGCAGCTGGGACAAAACACGATCCAATTCACCGGACTGCAAAACCTGACGGAACTGGCAACCGACGACGTTTTTCGCAAATCCGCGTCCAACACCTTGCTTTATGCAGCTCTCGTTACACCGGCGTCGGTTCTGCTGGGACTTTGGCTCGCCGTGCTCATTGAGAGTTCACCGATAGGCCGCGCATTTTTCCGGTCGGCATTCTTTCTGCCGGTCGTCTCGACAACCGTCGCTATGGCTATTGTCTGGGAATTCCTGCTGCACCCGTCGCTAGGTCCCGTAAATGCGCTGCTGTCGCTCGCCGGCATTCCACGCCAAAGCTTTCTCAATAATCCCGCAACGGTATTGCCGACTTTGGCGATGATCGGGATATGGGAAAACGCAGGCTATAACATGGTCCTGTTCATGGCGGGGCTGAAGGCCATTCCCCGCGATCTTTACGACGCTGCAGCAGTCGACGGCGCGCATCGACCCTATGAACGCTTCTGGACGGTGACATTTCCGCTCCTCGGCCCGACGCTGCTGTTCATCGTCATCATTTCATTTCTGCGCTCATTCCGGGTGTTCGAGACCGTTACTGCGATCACTCAAGGCGGACCGCAACGTGCTTCCGAGGTCATTCTCTTCACGATCTATCAGGAAGGATTCGTCTACTTCCGCGTCGGCTATGCCTCCGCGTTGACCGTGGCATTCGTCGTGATGCTGCTGACGTTGACCCTCATCAAGTTCCGTTTTCTCGATCGACGCGTGCATTACACATGAAGTGGATCGCAACTTTCTCCCGTCTCATCGTGCTTTGTGCGCTGGCGGTGGTGTTTCTCGCGCCGTTTGCCTACATGCTGGCCTTCTCACTCAAGTCGGCCAGCGAGATATTCAGCGGCAGCCTGTCTCTCATTCCACAGTCCTTTGAGGGACTATCCAATTATCCAAACGTCCTCATGCAACGGCCGCTGCTGCTCTATCTGATGAACGGCGCGATTGTCTGCGCCGCAATCCTCATCTTTCAATTGTTGTTTGCGCTACCGGCTGCATATGCGCTGGCCAAGCTGCGGTTTGCCGGCCGCGAGATCGTAATGGGATTGGTATTATTCGGGCTCCTTATCCCGATTCAGGTGACGGCATTGCCAATCTATGCGGGCTTTGCGCGGCTACAGGTGCTCGACACCTACGCGGCATTGATCCTGCCGTTTATCTCATCGGCATTTGCCGTGTTCCTGTTTCGCCAATTCTTTCGCACGATCCCCGATGATCTGCTCGATGCGGCACGACTGGACGGTCTCAGTGAGATCAGCATCGTGGTGCGCATTCTTCTGCCGTTGACACTGCCAGCCGCGACGGCTTTCGGGATTTTCTCGGTCGTGTCGCATTGGAACGATCTGTTCTGGCCGCTCGTGGCCGTCCGTTCTCCGGAACTCAACACGCCGCCGCTTGGCCTCGTCTATTTCCGATCCGCAGAAGCCGGCGATCGATACGGCGAGTTGATGGCCGGCACCACGATCGTCACCGCACCACTCGTGCTAGCGTTCCTCGTGGCACAGCGACGTTTCATCGAAGGCATCAGCCTTGGGGCATTGAAGGGGTAAGGAGCCAACGCGTGCTGAAAATCCTGCAACTCACAGATTGCCATTTCGTCCCCAAGGGAGAAACAATATTTGGCAGCGAACCGCACCAACGGTTCGCAGCAGCGGTCGCCGACATCAATCGTCATCATCACGATGCCGAACTGTGCGTTGTCACCGGAGATCTTGCACACCACGCCGATCCACGCGCTTACGCCCTATTGAAAGAGACACTTGGTGAACTCTCGGTTCCCGTCCAACTCCTCGCGGGCAACCACGACGAGCGGGACGCATTATGTACGGCGTTCCCCGATCTCGCGGTCGATCAGAACGGTTTCGTTCAATCGATCCGCGATACGCGGGAGGGGCGATTTATTTTTCTCGATACCATCGATCCTGGCGTCCACACCGGCTTCTTCTGCGAGAAGCGACAGGATTGGCTTGCCAAGATGCTCGATGACAGCAGAGATCGGCCGGTGTTTCTGTTCATGCACCATCCGCCATTCGAGATCGCGCTCCCGCATCTCGATCAATACGTCATGACGAACGGTGATGCTTTTGCCCGCGTCGTCGCAGGACATACGAATATTCGACACATCTTCTTTGGCCATGTTCACCGGCCGGTATGCGGAAGCTGGCGCGGCTTTGCGTTCTCCGCGCTCCGCGGCACAAACCATCAAAGCTGGCTGACATTCGAGAATACCCGCGCCAACATCTGCAGTCTTGAGCCACCGGCATACGCCGTGATCTTCATCGATCGCGACCGCACGATCGTGCATTATCACGATTTTCTCGATGCCAATCCCAAGTTCATCTACGATCCGGACGCGCCAATCGAAGAGCAGGTTAAAAGACTGCCTACCTAGGCAGCATCCACATTGGCGCGAACAGCGCCATCAACCTTCTCATGTCTTGGGATGCAGGATCTCCGCCACAACGGCGGAGATGCTAATTCGTGAGCCGATTAACCGACGCTAAACGCGAGCCTGCTTGCGTCCATCATGTCGGCGAACGATGCGTCAGGCCGCTGCAGTGCGTGTGACGCCGAAGGACGGTTCGGCTTTGCTGCGCATGCGATCCGCGTCGGACAGATAGCGAATGCGCGCGTTGGTGATTGTCGCGACCACCACCGGGCCCTGGGCAGCTTCAGCGTCGATGAGCACGATGTCTGCCCGGCGGCCGGCTGCAAGTTCGCCGCGGTCATGCAGACCTAGGGCGCGTGCCGGATTGAGCGAGACTAGCGACCACGCCTGTTCAATTGGAAGCGTTCCCGCCGCTGCAATCCGGAACGGCGCATTGAGCAATGCGGGGTAGTGATAATCCGATGCCAGGATGGAGCACATGCCTGCGGCGACCATCTCCATGGCTGATGGACAACCGGTATGGCTGCCGCCGCGCACGATGTTGGGCGCGCCGAATACAGTAACGTCACCAGCATCGACAGCCGATTTCGTTGCCGCCTCGGTCATCGGGAATTCAGCGATGTGCGCGCCGAGTTCGCGAAACCACGTGCGCTCGCTTTCCGTCCTGTCATCGTGCGACAGCAGTGGAATGCCCGCTTCCCTAGCCACTGCGGCAATGCGGGCAATCGATTGGGGAACCTCGTCGCGCCGGGCGTAGGTGCTATCGACGAGGGCGTTGAATTCCTCGAAAGTCAGCCTCGTCCGCTCGACCATGCGCGCGATCTTGCTGGCGCGGCCGAGGTCCTTGATGGTGCCGCTCATATGATCGTTGAAGGCGATGCAGCCGATGCGCCGTGTGCGGAGCCAATCGATGATCGTCTCTTCGGCGTCGAGATTGAACGTCTCGTGGCGCAGGTGATAGCGCGTGTCGCAACCGAGCTGCGGCCGTAGCCGCTCGGTGATCTCCAGCATGGCGCGCGCGTTTTCCGCGCCGCGCAGCCCCGGCTCCCACGACCACGTGACCCCATGGTAGGCCGTGGAAATGCCGTAGGACAGCAGCAAGCGGTCCGTTTCGAGCATGGCGAGTTCCAGCGGGAACGCCACTCCGGGACGCGGTTCGATCTGCCGCTCGAAGGCATCGCCATGGATGTCGACCAGACCCGGCAGCACCAGCAGGCCCGTCGCATCGATGATTGTGTCGGCGTCGGACGTATCAGCGCCGTCAAGGATGGTGCCTTTGCCGTCCACGTACTCGACGCCGAGGTCGCCGACGGTCAGACGGCCGTCACGCAGAATGCGATCGCCGCGAATAAGAGTGCGCATATCCGATCCGGTTCGTGCCCAAAGCCGGAACCTGTAGAGCGTGTGTTTGAAGGGTGCGTGACAGTCTGTTGATTGCGCGCCGCCGTCGCGTACAGGCATGCCCCGAACGTCACGCAACTGTCGTTGATCACTGCTATCGCCATAGTGAGCGGATGGATCCGCAGCGATCACACGCGTTCTGCCGCAGCGAAAGCTTCGCGGACGCGCTCAAGAGGGAGTTCACCATGCTTCGCAGGACGTTTGTTGTCGGTTTGACTGCGGCAATCGCCGCTGCCGGTTCGATTGCTCCGCTGGCTGCGCAGGAAAAAATCCGTTTCGCCGTAACGGACGTCGATGGCCTTGAAGAACTGCAGCGCGGCTACGGGCCGTTCAAGGAAGCGTTTGAGAAGGCGACCGGCCTGAGCGTTGATTTCTTCCCGGTTTCCGGTCGCACCGCAGCCGTCGAAGCCATGGCAGCCGATCAGGTTGACTTCGTTCTCACCGGACCGGCCGAGTACGTCGTATTCAACGCGCGCATGAAAGCCCAGCCTGTCGTCGTCTGGGGCCGCCCGAATTATCGCTCGAGCCTGATCGTGCTGGACGAAAGCCCGATCAAGTCGCTTGCCGATCTGAAGGGTAAGAAGATCTCGTTCGGCGAGATCGGCTCGACGTCCCAGCACCTCGGCCCGGCCACCGTGCTTGCGGAAAACGGCCTGGGCTACAACAAGGACTACGAGGCGGTTTTCCTGAAGCTCAACGTTGCAGCTGAAGCCATGATCCGCGGCGACATTGCTGCCATCGGCATGAACCAGACGCATCTTGAACGCGTCGTGAAGGCTTTCCCGGACAAGAAGTTCCGCTCGCTCGGCGACGGCATCATCCTGCCGGACGATCTGATCGTGGCCTCGCCGAAGGTGAAGCCCGAAACCTTGGACAAGTTCCGCAAGGCGTTTCTCGATCACGCCGACACGGTCATGAAGGCCGTGATCTCCACCAAGGAAAATCGGAAGTTCGAGGGCGGCAAGTTCCTGGCCAACGTTTCGGACAAGGACTACGACGTCGTCCGCAATATGTATACCAACGTGGGCGTGAAGGAATTCACGAAGTTCATCGGAAACTAAGGCGATGTTGGATCGCCCCTCACGCGTAGACTTCGTCGCGGGCGCCTCTGAGGCGCCCGCCATCGTTGTGTCGCAGCTCGTCAAGGCGTTCGGCCAAACTCGAGTTCTCGACGGTGTCGATCTCACAGTATCGGCTGGACATGCGCTGGCGCTGATTGGCGCCAACGGTGCGGGCAAATCGACCTTGTTGCGTTGTCTCGTCCGCCTTACCGAGCCGACATCGGGACGCATACAGATTCTCGGCAAAGACATCACCGCGGTTTCAGGCCGCGAACTGGCGCGATTGAGATCGCGCATGGGCGTCGTCTTCCAGCGCCATAATCTCGTGCCGCGGTTGTCGGCGCTGTCCAATGTCATTCACGGCGTGCAGGCGCGCGAACGTGGCATCCGCACGTGGTCGCAAACGCTCGCGCGCGGGCCGGTGCGTGACGAGGCGATGTGGTGTCTCGAACGTGTCGGCCTGGCGGAGAAAGCTGGACAACGCGCGGATAGCTTGTCCGGTGGACAATCGCAGCGCGTGGCTATCGCGCGCATGCTGATGCAGCGACCGGAGATCGTCCTTGCCGATGAGCCCGACGCCAGTCTCGATCCGCGCTCGGGCGAGGATGTCATGGCGCTGCTCTATCAACTGTCGACGGACAGCCGGTTGCCCCTGGTCGTGATTTCTCATCGCATCGAGCACACGTTGCGTTTTTCCGATCGCATCGTGGGACTGGCTGGTGGCCGGATTGTCATGGATACGCCGTCGTGCGACGTTCGTCCGGAAGACCTCAGGGCGTTCTTTGTCGGAGTCGCCGCATGACGACCGACATTGCGCCGCCGCGCTCAACAGTCAGCATCGCACGCTTCGAACGCCCCGGCGCGCTGTCGTTTACGCTGACGGTCGTCATCATTGCGTTTGTCGTCTGGTCGATGATGAGCGTCGGGCTGTCGCTGGAGCGCATGGAGCGCGGCATTCCCGCGATCGGCAGCATTCTATCGCGTATGTTTCCGCCCGATATTGAGCGTCTCCCACAGATCCTGTGGCAGCTCCTCATCACGTTTCAGATGGCCGTGGCTGGTACTGTCCTCGGCCTGATCTTCTCGTTTCCGCTGGCCATTCTCGCTGCGGAAGGACTGTCTCCGCATCCGCTGATAAAAGCAGGTGCGCGCGGTCTGATTGCATTCTTCCGTACAGTCCCGGATCTCGTCTGGGCGCTGATCTTCGTCATTGCGG
>JAEYYQ010000481.1 GCA_023428365.1 Pseudomonadota bacterium
GCTCAGTTTAACCGAAGCGCCGCCCCATATTTTAATCGATCGTATTTTCCTGGCGTATTCAAACCAGTTCCGGTTTGGCTGCCCGGATTATTTCAGATCAAAGCGATCTGCGTTCATCACTTTGTTCCAGGCCGCCACGAAGTCGTTCACGAACTTCTCCTTCGCGTCGGCGCTGCCATAAACCTCAGCGAAGGCACGCAGCTGCGAGTGCGAACCGAAGATCAGATCGGCGCGCGTGGCCGTCCACTTGACCTCCTTCGACTTCCGGTCCCGTCCTTCATAAGCACCATCGCCGGCTTGAGACCAGACAGTCGCCATGTCGAGCAGGTTGACGAAGAAGTCGTTCGTCAACTTTCCAGGCTGCTTCGTAAAGACGCCATGCTTCGAACCCGCTGCATTTGCACCGAGAACTCGCAGACCACCCAGAAGAACCGTCATTTCTGGCGCCGTCAGCGTCAGCAATTGCGCACGATCAACAAGTGCTTCCTCGTCCTGCATGAACTGCGTCTTACTGCGGTTGACGTAATTACGGAAACCGTCGGAGCGCGGCTCGAGTGGAGCAAAAGAAGCGACATCGGTTTGCTCTTGCGATGCATCCATGCGACCTGGCGTGAAAGGTACCGCCATATCCACGCCAGCATCTTTCGCGGCCTTCTCAACGGCGGCAACGCCACCGAGCACGATCAGGTCAGCCAGAGATACTTTCTTGCCGAAGTCCTTCTGTACGGCTTCGAGCTTTTTCAACACGGTTTGGAGCTGAGCTGGCTCGTTGACTTCCCAATCCTTCTGCGGCGCGAGGCGAATACGCGCGCCGTTCGCACCACCGCGCTTGTCGGAACCGCGGAACGTGGACGCTGATGCCCAAGCGGTCGAGACGAGTTGCGAGACCGTGAGGCCTGAGGCGAGGATCTTCGCCTTCAGTACGGCAACGTCCTGGTCGTCGATCAGCGGATGATCCACCTCCGGTACCGGGTCCTGCCAGATCAGTGTCTCTTTCGGCACCAGTGAGCCGAGATAACGCACACGGGGGCCCATATCGCGATGCGTGAGCTTGAACCATGCGCGGGCAAACGCGTCCGCAAACTGATCCGGGTTCTCATAGAAGCGCCGCGAAATTTTCGCGTAAGCCGGATCGAACCGCAGGGAAAGATCCGTCGTCAACATCGTGGGAACGTGCTTCTTCGCCGGATCGAAAGCGTCCGGGACAGAGGCCGCGGCATTCTTCGCCTTCCACTGCTTCGCACCGGCCGGGCTCGCCGTCAGTTCCCATTCGTTCTCGAACAGATTCTTGAAGAAGAGATTGCTCCACTTCGTCGGCGTCTGCGTCCAGGTAACTTCCGGTCCACCCGTGATGGTATCGGCACCGAAGCCCGTTCCATGCTTACTCTTCCAGCCGAGACCTTGATCCTCGACAGCGCCGGCTTCCGGCTCCGGTCCGATCAGCGATGGGTCGCCCGCACCATGGGTCTTGCCGAAGGAGTGACCACCTGCAATCAGCGCCACGGTCTCTTCATCGTTCATTGCCATCCGGAAGAATGTTTCGCGGATGTCTCTGGCCGCAGCGATCGGGTCGGGATTGCCGTTTGGTCCCTCGGGGTTAACGTAGATCAGGCCCATTTGTACGGCGCCCAACGGCTCCGCAAGCTGACGCTCTCCGCTATAGCGTTCGTCGCCAAGCCAAGTCCCCTCGGGACCCCAATAAAGTTCCTCAGGCTCCCAAACGTCGGCGCGACCGCCTGCGAAACCAAACGTCTTGAAGCCCATCGACTCGAGCGCGACGTTCCCGGTGAGGACCATCAAGTCGGCCCAGGAAATCTTCCGGCCGTACTTCTGCTTGATCGGCCACAAAAGCCTGCGCGCCTTATCAAGGTTCGCGTTATCGGGCCACGAGTTGAGCGGGGCGAAGCGCTGCTGGCCCGCGCCAGCACCGCCGCGACCGTCAGTGATGCGATACGTACCAGCGCTGTGCCATGCCATGCGGATCATCAAGCCGCCGTAGTGACCAAAGTCTGCCGGCCACCACTCCTGCGAGTCCGTCATCAGAGCATGTAGATCTTTGATGACAGCATCGAGATCGAGGCTCTGAAACTCCTTGGCGTAGTCGAATGCCTCACCCATCGGATCGGATAGAGAGGAATGCTGGTGGAGCACCTGAAGATCGAGTTGGCTCGGCCACCAGTCACGGTTCGAGGTTCCGCGTCCGTGCGCAACCGGGCATTTGCCACTGTCAGCCATGTCGTCTCCCATCGGGTCTGCAAAATTTCGAATGGTTCTAACACCCATTCTAGTAACCAACACATCCGATCAGGGGAAATTGACTTTATTGATCAGTATAATAATATTTTCTGATGCAATCAGTCACACTCCGACAGCTCCGCTATTTCGACGCGCTGGCGCGACATGGTCATTTTGGACGCGCGGCGGCCGCTTGCTCGGTTTCGCAGCCTGCTTTGTCCATGCAAATCAAAGAGTTGGAGGATGCCCTCGGCATTCAGCTGATAGACAGAGGAGCGCGGCAGGTCCGGCTGACGAAATTTGGCGAGGAGGCCGTTCAGCGTGTCCGCGTTATCCTTCGTTCGGTCGATGAGTTCGGCGATTTCGCGAGAGCGTCCCAGGACCGATTTACCGGACGGCTGCGGATCGGCATGATCCAGACGATAGCGCCATATCTCCTCCCGACCGTCATCGGCAATCTTACGCGGACCCACCCCGAGATCGAAGTGCACGTGCGCGAGGCGCTCACGTCCACATTGATCCAGGAACTGGCCGACGGCCGTCTCGATACCGCGATTGTGGCTCTGCCTATCTCCGAAACGTCACTGACTGAAATCCCACTGTTCACGGAGAGGTTTCTGCTGGTCCGGCCGCGCGAGGATAAAGGAACGCCGGTCCCCAGCAGCGAGATGCTGCGCGAGATGCGGCTGCTTCTGCTCGACGAGGGGCATTGTTTCCGCGATCAGGCCCTCTCGTTCTGTGACATGCAAACCTCGCAGCCGCGCGAGGTGCTGGACGCAAGTTCATTGTCGACTCTCGTGCAGATGGTCGGCGCCGGCATGGGCATTACGTTGATTCCAGAAATGGCAGTGGCGATGGAAACGCGTTCGGCAGCCGTGTCTGTTGCCCGTTTCAAGGACCCGCAGCCATCACGTACCGTCGGCATGGTCTGGCGTAAGAGCAGCCCGTTGGCCGGGCAGCTGTTGCAGCTTTCCCAGGTGATCTGTCGCTCAGAGGGGCTGGACAAAACGCTGAAAAATGACCTAGAGCCGCGTGCAACAGGACGCGATGCACCGCAAGAGACTGGTTACGATGCTCCCGGAGAAATAACGTCTCTCGTCTCCGAGGCTTCGCCAACCCAGGCTCCCAAACGTGATGAGGCAAATCGATGAACGTTCTTGTCACGGGCGGCGCCGGTTACATCGGCAGCCACATGGTTCTCGAACTGCTGGAAGCAGGTGAGACCGTCACCATCATCGATAACATGTCGACGGGATTTCAGTCGGTCGTCCCCGATGCGGCAAAGCTGATCATCGGAGACGTCGGCGATTTCGATCTCGTCACCTCGGTAATCCGTGAACACGCCATCGATGCGGTGGTGCATTTCGCCGGATCGATCGTGGTGCCTGAATCCGTTGCCAATCCCCTCGCCTACTATGACAACAATACCGCCAAATCGCGGTCTCTTCTGGAGGCCTGCGTCGCGACTGGTGTCCGGCATTTCATCTTTTCATCGACCGCTGCCGTGTACGGAATGCCACGCGACAACCCGGTGTCTGAGACCACCGAACTGCGCCCGCTGTCACCTTACGGCAGCTCCAAGCTGATGACCGAGCTCATGCTGGCCGATGTCGCGCGTGCGCACGATCTGAGATACGTCGCTCTACGCTACTTCAACGTGGCCGGTGCCGATCCCGCTGGCCGCACCGGACAATCATCGCCGAATGCCACGCATCTCATCACCGTCGCCTGCAAGGTCGCCCTGGGACTTCGCCCGCACCTGGAGATCTTCGGCACCGACTATCCGACTGCAGATGGCACCTGTGTTCGCGATTATATTCAAGTCACCGATCTGGTGCGCGCACACTCGTCGGCCCTCAGCCATCTGCGGGATGGGGGAGAGGGCGGCATATTCAATTGCGGCTATGGCAAGGGATACTCGGTGTTCGAGGTCGTCGATGCCGTGAAACGCGTCTCCGGCCGTGATTTCGAGGTGCGGCTGTCCCCAAGACGGCCGGGAGATCCCGCTGCGATCGTCGCGTCGTCCGAGAAAATCCGCGCGACGCTTGGCTGGACACCGAAATATGACGACTTGGACGGCATCGTTACTCAAGCGCTGAGCTGGGAAGCCCAGCTCATGCAGCGCAGGACATCATCAAGCTAGCCTGCCCACCTATCGCAATGGCGGCGCGTAGAGCAGCCCGCCACGGGTCCACAACTCGTTGACCCCGCGCTCGATGGCCAGTGGTGTTTCCGTGCCGATGTTGCGCTCGAAGACCTCACCGTAGTTGCCGATCAGCCGGATGACATTCGGATACCAATCGCGCGGCAGCTTATCCGACAGAGCGGGGACATCCGACGCATCCGCCTGTGGTGGCTTGCTGGTCGATTGCTGTTGTTCCTCAGCATTGATCAAGGCAAACAGCACCCAGCGCACCACGCTCGTCCACACTGGATCGTCGCTTCGCACGACAGGTCCCAGTGGCTCTTTCGAGATGACCTCAGGCAGCAACGTATGCGCGTCAGGCTGATCAAAGCCCATCCGCATCGCCGCCAGTGCAGACCGATCGGCAGTGACGGCGTCGCAGGTCCCGGCAGCATAGCTATCGCGCAGCTCCGCGAACGTACCCAATGTGACGACTTCAGCCGTCAAATTGTTCTGACCGAAAAACGCCTTCGCGTTGGCTTCCGTTGTGGTTCCACTCTGCGCGCAGACCTTGGCTCCTGCAATCTCCATCGCACTGACCCAGCCACGCGCGGCTGGCGCCATGAATGATTGTCCGTCGTAATAGGCGATCCCGACGAAATTGAAGCCCATGCCGATCTCGCGCGACATGGTCCATGTCGAGTTGCGCGACAGCACATCGATCTTGCCGCTTTTCAGCGCGTCGAACCGCTCATCCGCCGAAAGCGGCACGTACTCGACCCGATCCGTTGCGGAGAACAAAGCGGCGGAAAGCGCCTTGCAGAAATCGACATCGAAGCCTGACCAGACGCCATCAGCGTTCTGCGCCGAAAAGCCCGTCAAACCCTGGCTGACGCCACAGATAACCTTTTGCCGCTTGAGGATGGTATCGAGTGTGTCCGCGTGCGCTGTCATCGCCCCAGGAACAAGTGCCACGATACCGGCGACGAACACGGAAAGCGTAGCCCGTCCTTGACGAAGCGCACGGCGGACAGAATGAAAGCCAATCATGAAAAATCCCCCGGAGCGCCGATAATCACGGGCTGAGATCGAAAACACGGGTCTGCCAAGGATCAGTCGTTGTCTCACTGAGAGCGACCTGATCGACTGGGACCGTATCCTTGTCATAGACGTCATTGCGGAATTGGGCTGGCCCCTCGCCTGCCACCCATCCGGTCAGATAGACAAAATGCACGGGAACGGGCTGCTCCAGCCGAAGCGTCGTTGTTGTGGTAGCGTTCATCAGCGGCTCGAGCCGGCGGCGCACCGATTGCTCGTCCTCACCCAGCAGCAGACCTGCCAGCGCAAATACGTTCTGAACACGCACACATCCAGCGCTTTGCGAACGGTAGGGACCGTCAAACAGACGCTTCATCGGCGTGTCGTGCATGTAAACGGTATGATTGTTGGG
>JAEYYQ010000094.1 GCA_023428365.1 Pseudomonadota bacterium
GTCGACGAAGCACGCCGGCGGGTTCCTTCGCTGCAGCACGACCGGCCATTCGAGGTGGTCTGGGCCGATGCCGCAGCCAATACGGAAGCCGTGTCATGATCCGCTATCGCCTGCAGTGCCATAAAAACCATGAATTCGAGGGCTGGTTCAAAAGCAGCGCCGACTTCGACAAACAGGCCAAGCGTCGGCTCGTGGGTTGCCCATCGTGCGGATCAACCAAGGTCTCCAAGGCCCTGATGGCGCCGAACGTTTCGACCAAAAAAGGTAAAACTTCCAAAGAGATGACGGTCGCCAACCCGCAAGCGGCACAACATACTGAATCGCGCCGCGAGTTGATGGCCGCGATGCGTCGTCTGCGAGCTGAGGTCGAGAAAAACGCCGAGTACGTGGGACCGCGGTTCGCTGAAGAAGCCCGCAAGATGCACCACGAGGAAACTGAGTCACGGGGCATCTACGGCGAGGCTACCCCTGAGGAAGCCCGGTCCCTGGAAGACGAAGGCATCGACTTCTACCCGCTGCCGCGTCTGCCCGAGGATCAGAATTGATCTAGAGTCGCGCAGCAAAATCGCCAGGAATCGGCGCTAAATGCCGCTTCCGGCGAGACTTTTACAACTCGGATATTGATTCCTCGCACAAATCGTCTAATCCGTGCCGCTCGGACCGGTAATCCACCGGCCGTGTCAAGGAGCCGAAACCATGGGCTATAAGGTCGCCGTCGTCGGTGCCACGGGCAACGTGGGCCGTGAAATGCTGAATGTTCTGGCCGAGCGGCAGTTTCCTGCCGATGAGGTCTTCCCGATCGCATCGCGTCGATCGATCGGAACGGAAGTCAGCTACGGCGAGAAAACGCTCAAATGCTTTGACCTGGAGCAGTTCGACTTCTCGCGCGCCGATATCTGCCTGATGTCGGCCGGCGGCACGGTGTCGAAGGAATGGTCGCCGCGGATCGCCGCCCAGGGCTGCGTCGTCATCGATAACTCGTCAGCCTGGCGCTACGATCAGGACGTTCCTCTGATCGTGCCTGAGGTCAATGCTGACGCCGTGAGCGGCTATAAGAAGAAGAACATCATCGCCAATCCGAACTGCTCGACGGCTCAGCTCGTGGTCGTGCTGAAGCCTCTGCATGACTACGCCACCATCAAGCGCGTTGTCGTCTCGACCTACCAGTCCGTCTCAGGCGCTGGTAAGGATGCGATGGACGAGCTATGGCAGCAGACCAAAGGCAAGTACGTGCCGGGTCAGGAAGTCGAACCGAAGAAGTTCACGAAGGAAATCGCCTTCAACGTCATTCCTCACATCGACGTCTTCATGGAGGACGGCTACACGAAAGAGGAATGGAAGATGCTGGTCGAGACCAAGAAAATTCTCGACCCGAAAATTAGAATGACGGCGACCTGCGCACGCGTACCGGTTTTCGTCGGCCACTCCGAGGCCGTGACGATCGAATTCGAGAAGCCGATCACGGTCGAGGAAGCCCGCAATGTGCTGCGTGAATCTCCCGGCGTCATGGTTGTCGATAAGCGGGAGCCAGGTGGCTACGTCACGCCAGTCGAGGCTGCGGGCGAGTTTGCGACGTTCGTCAGCCGCATTCGCGAGGATGCGACGGTCGAGAACGGCCTTGCCATGTGGATCGTCTCGGACAACCTGCTGAAGGGCGCGGCGCTCAACGCGATCCAGATCGCGGAGACGCTGATCAACCGCAATCTGCTGAAGAAGGCGGCCTAAGGCCTTCCAACATCGCGCAACACATCAAGGGCAGGTCGATGGACCTGCCCTTTTTGCTAGGAGGCCCAAAGGGGAAATGCTCTGTTGTCATCTCGGAATTTCGCGCGAGCGAAATTTCCGGGACCCAGGCGATTTTCCGGCACCCCTGGGTCCCGGCTCTCCGCTTCGCTTCGGCCGGGATGACAAACAGAGGGTTCGATCTGAATCTGAAAGACTTCAGTACTTGTAGAGCAAATTGAGCGTCCCAAAACCTCCGACGCCACCCACGTCGCTATCCGACAAGCCCGCGGACGCTGACACCTCACCGCGCCCCCAGGCGTAGCGGGCAAAGCCTCCGACCCGCCAACCTTCCAGCTTGTTCCCACCGCTAGCCGCGGCCTCCGGCCCGAATGACAGCTCCGGCGTCACGCGATAGCCGACACGCCCGCGGGCTGCAAAGACCGTGTCATGCGTGGTTGCGCCCGAAAGATCCAATTGAGCCCAGGCCGACGGGGTAATTTCAAGCCAGCCCTCAATCGCGACCTTCACGCCGAAATCAGCACCGACAACATCGTTCTCGGGATCAAAAACCGACAGCCCATGCTGGGCCCACGCGACGCCTGCGAATGCTTTCAGCGTCAGATTGCCAAGCTGATGGTGATACCCGATCAGAGCATCCGCGAAGGTGAACTCTCCCTCGATCTTCTGATCAAGCCCGCGATACGAATATTCGCCGTAGCCGCCACCTGCGCGGATACGCCAGCCATTGGCGTGCAACGGGCCGAACAATGCAGCGGTCATGCCGGAATAAACGGCCCAGTTCGCGGACGTCACATCCGCGCCCGCCCAGATCTCCTGAGACGGCGCCACTCTTTCCTGGGAATGCGCGGGATTTGCTGCGAAAACGGCGGCAACTGAACCGACGAGCACACACCTCCGCGCGTTCCACGCCTTCGACCTTTCCCCCCGCACGGTCGTACTCACGCTATGAACGCCACTCAATAAACGATGTTAACCAAATGTCAGACATCTGCTCAACTGGAAATGCGGCATGAGCGGCAAATATTTCTGCCGACTCGCGCCGGAGCTAGAATCAACGCGCAGCCGGTGACGCACCCGCTTTGAAATCCAGCGCCGGCGGGCACATTTATGGAGAAGCGTCATCAGAGTTTTCCGCACGTGTTCTTCGAGAGTTGGCTGCATCTGACGGATGAGGGGCTTTATTGCGCCCCTGGCCGGTTTCACATCGATCCGGGCCGACCGGTCGCGCGCGCGATTATTACTCATGGCCATTCCGACCATGCTCGGCCCGGCCACGACGCCGTACTCGCAACACAGGAAACCATTGAGGTCATGCGGCTGCGGCTCGGCGAGGACTGTGCGCGTTCATTCCAGGCGCTCAGCTATGGCGTTCCGCTGCAGCACGGCGACGTGACCATCACGCTTCACCCTGCCGGACACATTCTGGGGAGCGCGCAAGTCGAGCTGCTGTATCGCGGTCA
>JAEYYQ010000652.1 GCA_023428365.1 Pseudomonadota bacterium
CAGCGCCGCGAATCTCGCGGCGCTTTTTTCGGCTCCATCCACGGCACGCTGAACCACATCCTGTGGGGCGACCGGACATGGATGTCGCGCCTGGCCGGTTGGGAGCCGCCGACCGTCAAGTCAGGACGTGAATCGCCAGGGTGTTATCCCGATTGGGAGCAGTTGAAGCGTGAGCGTCAAACCAGCGACGAAGCCCTGATTGCATGGGCCGATGGGCTTGAGCCAGCCGCGCTCGTGGGTGATTTTTCCTACTTTTCGCCAGCAGCAAACCGCCAGATTACCAAGCCGCGATGGCTATTGGTGACGCACCTTTTCAATCACCAGACGCACCACCGCGGGCAAGTTCACTGCTTGTTGACGCAACTCGGATGCAAGCCCGAAGACACGGATCTGCCGTTTGGACCTGAGGTCTGAGCCTCAATCCTACCTGTCGCGTTTGGGCGCAAACGCTTTGGCCGCCCAGCATGGATAGCCAGCGTAGTTTCCGGCGGGGTCAAGATTGTCGGCAATGATGCAGTCCGTCGAGTTCCCTCTGTACGGTGCGTAGTAGTTGTACCCGGGCCCGTAGTAGCTCTGCCCACGCGGGCGTTTGGCCCTGTAGGTCTGCCCGTAGCCATCGGACGTGTAATAGCCGCGCTGCTTTTTCCGGGCGTCTGCTGTGTCCGGCACGATCGCCGCTATACCCAACGCAAGGGCAAGAATGAGGAATAATTTCATAGCTCTCTCCGCAAGCTCGTCACTTGTATCATTCCGGATGACGCTTGCCGGGTTCCTTCACACTGGCGTGCGCAGCCGTCGACTGCCGCTTACATCTGCCCCGGAAAGCGAATAGCGTATCGGGAGAAAGCTGACGTCTGCCGGGAAACGGATGATGGACGCCAAAGTTCCTATTGGCCACTCGGCCTGCCCGCATGATTGCCCGTCGACCTGTGCGCTCGATGTGGAGTTGCTTGGCAACGGCCGCATCGGCCGGATTCATGGCTCAAAGGACAATGATTACACTGCCGGCGTCATTTGCGCCAAAGTGGCACGTTACGCCGAGCGCTTTCACCATCCTGATCGTCTGCTTTACCCGCTGAAGCGCAAAGGCCCGAAGGGCTCCGCCGACTTCGAACGGATTTCGTGGGACGATGCTCTCGACATCACGGCCGAAGCCATGCTGGCGGCCGAGCGGCGGTATGGGCCGGAAGCGGTGTGGCCGTACTATTATGCCGGAACGATGGGACTGGTCATGCGCGACGGCATCCACCGTCTGCGCCATGCGAAGCGCTATTCGCAAATGTACCAGTCGATTTGCACCACACTCGCCTGGACTGGCTACATCGCCGGAACAGGTAAGCTCGCTGGCCCTGATCCGCGCGAAATGGCGAAGTCCGATCTGGTCGTGATCTGGGGCACCAATCCGGTCAATACTCAGGTCAACGTGATGACGCACGCGATCCGCGCCCGGAAGGAGCGCGGCGCGAAGATCGTTGCAATCGACATCTATCAAAACGGCACGATGCAGCAGGCCGATATGGCGTTGTGCCTGAAGCCTGGAACGGATGGCGCGCTCGCCTGCGCCGTGATGCACGTGCTGTTTCGCGATGGCTATGCGAACTGGCCGTATCTCGAGCGCTACACGGATTGTCCGCGAGAGCTGGAAGCTCATCTGAAAGAGCGCACGCCGGAGTGGGCGAGTGCAATTACGGGATTGAGCGTAGACGAGATCGAAACGTTTGCGCGCATGATCGGCACCACGCCGCGCACTTATCTGAGGCTCGGCTACGGATTTTCGCGCCAGCGCAATGGTGCCATCAACATGCACGCGGCGTCCTGCATCGCTTCCGTAACGGGAGCATGGCTGCACGAGGGTGGCGGCGCGTTTCACAACAACGGCGCGATCTTCAAATGGGATAAGACGCTGATCGAAGGGCTCGACGCCAAAGACGACAGCGTGCGCATGCTGGACATGTCACGTATCGGCCCGGTGCTGACCGGTGATCCGAAGGATATCGGCGATGGGCCGCCGGTGACTGCGTTGTTCATTCAGAATATGAACCCGGTGCAGGTCGCGCCGGAGCAACGGCTGGTGAAGCGTGGCTTCCAGCGGGAGGATTTGTTCGTGTGCGTCCACGAGCAATTCATGACGGCGACAGCCGAAATGGCCGACATCGTTTTGCCGGCGACGATGTTCCTGGAGCATGACGACGTCTACCAAGGCGGTGGCCATCAATACATCCTGATGGGTCCGAAATTGATCGAGCCGCCCGGCGAATGCCGCTCAAACCATGATGTGATCGTGGCGTTGGCCGAGCGCGTCGGGGCGCGGCATCCGGGCTTTGATATGAGCCCGCGCGAGATCATCGACCGGACATTGCAGTCCTCCGGCTGGGGGACGCTCGATCAGCTCGAAGAAAAACGCTGGATTGATTGCCAGCCTGATTTCGAGACAGCGCACTATCTGAACGGCTTCGGTTATCCCGGCGGTAAATTCCGGTTCAAGCCGGACTGGTCGAACGTGCCCGTGGCGCGCAAGCATGATTGGGGCTTGGGGCATTTGCCGCCGGAATTGCCCGACCATTGGGATGTCAACGAGAAGGCGGACCTGCGACACCCGTTTCGGCTCGCGACATCGCCGGCGCGGAATTACCTCAATTCGTCATTCAACGAGATGCCGACCAGCCAGGCCAGGGAAGGGCGTCCACGGGCGAAGATGCACCCGAACGATTTGGCGACCCTGGGCATAGACGATGGCGCACGGATCTGCATGGGCAACGAGCGCGGTGAAATCTTTCTTCACGCTGAATCGTTTCCTGGCGTGCAGCGTGGTGTCGTGATCGTGGAAAGTATTCCGCCGAACGCGCTGTTCGAAAATAGTGAAGGGCTCAATACGCTGACAAGTGCCTATCAAGTGGCCCCGTTTGGCGGTGCTGCGTTTCATGACAACCACGTCTGGATCAAGCAGGCGTAAGAAGCGCGTGGGCTGGAGGTTATCGGAATGATCGGCTGGATCGTGCGCGCCGTTCTGGGACTAGCTGCAGTCATAACGAGCTGGTTCGTGGCCGAGGACGCGCCTAACCGCGACGTGTTCGAAATGGCGATCGGTATAATTCTGATCGCGCTGTTCGTCGCGGGCGCCGCGCTCGGTCCCTCGCTCGTTCGAGCGTTTCGTCGGCAGGACAACTGAACCCGCCAAGCGATCAGCAGTGAGGCGCTGCTGCCCCTGCCGCACGGTTCACATCCTGTAGCGACATTCCTATTTGAATCGCGCTTCCGCGAACATCGACCCGGTCTTCCGGGATGCTCAAGGAATACCTGCGGCTACCCTTCGTAAGCTGCAACCCAAAGCCATCAGCTGTTCGCTTTTCTACGCAACAGACCGTCCCGAGGAACGTGCCATCCGAACTGAAGGCCGGCCGTCCTCCTGTATGCGAGGCCGTCGCGCCCGAAAGGCGGGATGCCACCAATGTCTCCGGACCTTCGGCAAAGTTTGGGTAAGACAACGCGTAGCTGTGCTGGTCGTCGTCGTCCTCGTGATGCTCATGCGGGGCGCCGGGGATGCCGGCATCGAGCGGGATAGGATTGCTCAGATCCGGGATGCGCACGCCCCACATATCATTGGCGGCACTGGTGAAACTGGACTGTTGCGTTCCTCCTGGCAGAAGGACGAACAGCATGAGCGATCCGGCCAACCAAGCGGCGCTGAGACCTAACGCGACTTTCAGTTCAGACTGCACCGAAGTGTCCGGACGCCGTGCGTCGGATGTCATCGAAAATCTCCCCTTCGATCGCGTTTGGTGCGGGTCATCTGATAAACCGAAGTGGTAACGCGCGACGTCTCCTTCCAGAGCCGCGGTACCGTGCTCCCGGATCAAAGTGACGTGAATAAAATGTGAGCGACCAAGGGCTTATTTGCGCGATCGGCAGGATCGGCAACTTGAGCGCGTGTGCTCCGGCCGGTTACAGCATCGCCAGAGGCGCGGGACCCTTCGGTGGAGGGAAGGCTTTATCCAGCTCGGCCAGATCGTCAGCATTCAGCTTCAGATCCGCGGCCGCTGCGTTGGCGCGGACGTGATCCAGGTTGGCTGCTTTCGGGATGGCAATGACGTGGTCCTGACGCAGCACCCAGGCCAAGGCCACTGCTGCCGGTGTCGCGCCGTGCCTGTTGGCCACCGACTTCAGAGCGTGCGTTTTCAGAATGCTGCCCTGCCCCAGCGGCGAGTAGGCCATAATTGCAATCTTCTTTTTCTGGCAGCCCGGCAGAAGATCCCATTCGATGCCGCGTTCGCCGAGATGATAGAGAACCTGATTGGCAACGCAGGCTCCGTCCTCAGCGACCGCGCCGAGCGCTTTCATGTCGGCAGGATCGAAGTTGCTGACGCCCCAGGCGCGAATTTTGCCTTGTTGCTTAAGCTTTTCGAAACCCTCGACGGTGGCGTGCAATGGAATGTTGCCGCGCCAGTGCAGCAGGTAGAGATCGATGGTGTCGATCTTCATGCGCTTCAG
>JAEYYQ010000653.1 GCA_023428365.1 Pseudomonadota bacterium
GGTATCGGACGCTATGGCCATGCTGCGGGCTCTGTGGCGATGATTCCGTATGCTTCGCTCAGTCTGCCCATCAAATGGGGAGAGATTGGGACTGGCTTTCGGCTCGCCTCAATCGATGGGTGCTGCATGAGCGGTCAGTGCGCGAAGATGTCGACATCCTCGAAACCGGCCAGATCGAGATCGGCCCGTGTCGGGAGGAAACGAAAGGCGGCTTCGGCGAACGCACGGCGATTGTCTCGGTCGAGCATAGCGTCGAGCCGGGCCTTGATTGCGTGCAGGTGAAGGACGTCGGAGGCTGCGTAGTGAAGCTGCTGCTGGCTTAGCTCTGCGGCTGCCCAGTCGGAACTCTGCTGCTGCTTGGAGAGCTCGATTCCGGCCAATTCGCTCGCGAGATCCTTGAGACCGTGGCGATCCGTGTAAGTGCGAACCAGCTTCGACGCGATCTTGGTGCAGTAGACAGGGTTCGTCTGCACGCCAAGATAGGCCTTCAGAACGGCGAGATCGAAGCGCGCGAAGTGAAAGATCTTCAGAACGTTCGCGTCTTCCAGCAACGCCTTGAGACGCGGCGCCTCATAAGCGCTGGCGGAAAGCTGGACCACATGAGCGGTGTTGTCGCCGGCCGAAAGCTGCACCACGCACAGGCGATCGCGATGAGGTCTCAGTCCCAGGGTTTCGGTATCGATGGCAACCGAGCCCTTGAACGTCACATCTGCCGGAAGGTCGTTCTTGTGCAACTCGATGCGTGGACCGGCCATCGTGTGCCCTTCAATCGTTGAGGCTCGCCAGATGTGGGCGGGCAAGGTCGATATCAATTGAATCAATGCATTAGGCTGCTACTCAGCTGCCCGCGTGTCTAACAGTTCGACTGCACAGGTGACAACTCCAGCCAGCCTCTTGCGTCTACATTTCAGGGTATAACCGGGTGCAGCGTGGACGCAACTTCGTGATCAGGCTGCAACCTTGGCAAATATCTCCGCATCGGCCCAACGGTCGAAGCCCTCTTGCGATTGCGCAGCCTGCACGTAGCCGGTGAGTGCGCTCGCATCAGCCGGGTAGGCGCCTGGTAGTCCAATCGGATGGGCACCGTTCGGCGCAACTGCCAGCGCGGTGATGTAGAACGACGGTATCGTTCCCGGAGCCATCCTTTCGTCAGCAAGGTAGTCGGTGTCCTCGATACGTTCGACCGTGACGAGCGTTGAGCGCGCGGCATGCGCCATCAGCATCATCTCTCGCCGCACGCCGATCCAGACATTGCCGTGCCGATCGGCGCGTGCGGCATGAAATAGAGCGATGTCCGGTTTGATCGCAGGCGCGAGCAGGATGGGATCGCCGCCATCGGCCAGCGGATTGTCGATCACTCTCCAGTCCGGCCGGTTCTTGACCAGGTCCGAGCCGAGCACGCCGCGCAATGGGATGAACGGCACGCCTTTCTCGGCGGCTTGCAACCCGGCGTGGATAACCGGGCATGTGCCATCCTTCATGGCGATCCGCCCCTCGCGCAACGCGGCAGCAAAACGTGGCGGAAGCCCGTACTCGCCGAGCGTCATGGCCGCGGCTTCGACGGTCGCCACGCATCCCGCTCCGATCAGCCAATCCGCCTGAAAGCCGCCGCTGGGTATTCCGAGCAGGTGCAGATTGCGGACACGGCGCCGGATGAGCGCTTTGACCGCCGACATCGCGCATCCTGAGTAGTCCGGCGGGATCGCAACGCTGGCGCCATCCGGGATACGGCTCGCCAAGTCATCGAGATCAACAGTAGTCACGCCCGAGTGCATCAGTTCCGGTTCCCACTTTTCACCACGGCGGAGTCTGGCCCCTTCGCTCCGGCTGCACAAGCGCTGTTCTGTGTGATCTACTGTCCGTGTGCGTCATGACCGCAAAATTGCCGCAGGTGGGATGCACCATGCGTCTGGCTGATGAAGGGACCCCGGAATCCTGCTCAGCGCGTTTTGTGAACTCAGAGCCGGAAACCGGCGGCTCTTCCTCGGCCCATGCAGGCGACTTCAGAATCGTCCACGCGGAGGAAGCAAACCATGCCTCGTGTTCAACTTCATGAATTCGTTGATCTTGCCAAGCCGACCCGCACCCGCGAGGAGCGCCATGCGGTGCTCAACCGTCGCGGTTTTTTCGGCGCAGCTGCCGGACTGGCTGCGCTGACATCAATGTCGAAAGAAACCTTCGCCCGCAATTTTGGGCCGGATGCTCCGCCCGTGCGCTATCCCGACCCGGACATCGTCGTCATCGACAAGCGCTTCAAATACAAGCTCGGCAACACACCCATCCAGCGTCTTTATACGGGCAACCTGTGGGCCGAAGGCCCCGCATGGTCCGGTGTGGGGCGCTATCTGTTGTGGAGCGACATCCCCAACGACGAAAATCTGCGATGGCTGGAGGAGGACAATCACGTCTCGCGGCGCTTCCGCTACCCGGCAGGGAACAGCAACGGCAATACGTTCGATTTCCAGGGCCGTCAGATCGCCTGCCAGCACGGGACTCGCAAAGTCGTGCGCTATGAGCATAACGGAAAGACGACGGTGCTCGCCGATAAGTTCGATGGCAAAGACCTCAATGCCCCAAACGATGCGGTCGTGCATCCCAATGATGGATCAATCTGGTTCACCGATCCGGGCTACGGCTCGCTGATGGAGTACGAGGGCAACCGGCTGCCGGAGAGCGCGACGAACGTCAGTCCGTTGCAGAAAGAAGCCGTGTACCGGATCGATGCCCAGTCAGGTGCTGTTACGAAAGTTGCCGACCAGCCGTTTAAACCGAACGGACTGTGCTTCACGCCCGACTACAAACTTCTCTACGTCGCCGATACGGGCATCTCTCATTATCCCGACGCCAAAAGCCAGATCTGGGTCTACGACGTGGATGGCGCGACGCTGAATAACCCGCGAACCTTTGTCAGCATGGAATGGGACGGCAAGACCGGCTTCGCCGACGGCATCCGCTGCGATGAGGATGGTAACGTGTGGTCGAGCGCGGGCTGGGTCGGAGATGGCTACGACGGCGTCCACATCTTCGCGCCGGACGGCACCCGCATCGGTCAGATTCGGTTGCCTGAAATCTGCTCCAATGTTTGCTTCGGCGGCAGCAAGCGCAACAGGCTGTTTATGACGGCCAGCCAGTCGTTATACGCCTGCTACGTCGAAACACGTGGCGCGCACATCACCTGACGCGATGCGCCCCCTCTCCGTGATGCGAAGAGGGGGATCGCCAATTCAAACTTCACGCGGCACTTTCTGATGACGGGCCTTGGCGGCCCGTTCGAGAGCGGCGCAGGTAAGTTTGTCGATCTTCAATCGTTCCGCGAGTAGCTCCAGGACCGGATCTCTTCCACGCGCACGCGCAGATCGGTGGCCGCGACCTCGGCAGCGAAGACATACGCAGTCTCGTGCAGCGATGCCGGCAAGCTATCGTGGATGACGTCCAGGACTTTCGTCAGGCCATCGGGTTTGCCGAGAAGCTTGCCGCACTCCTGCGCCTCGTTCACCAGCCAGTCCTGATCGAACCCGTGGAATGGCGGCATCTGCTCGACGATAGAGCCGATGCGCGCCAGTTCGTCATCTGAAATCGTCCGATCGACCGCGGAGGTCGTGATCATGGCGTAAATCAGCGCTTCTGGCGGAGTCAGGCGAGATGGCATAGAGGCCCCCAAGAATGGAATACGGCCCGGTATGTGGAGACCTTACGCGCCGACTTAAAGTGGACGATCTGCTGAGGGGCACCAAAGGATCTCAGCTATCAATAGTTTCCCCGGAAGGCGCGCTGGGCCCATTTGTCGGAACCGCCACCTTTCCCGCCGCCGCGTTTCATCCCCTTCTTCCGGAAGCCGGATTTTCCGCCTTGCCACGCCTTGCCGGCAAAGGCCTTTTTCTTGAAACCCGGACCGCCTGACGGCCCTTGCGCTTGTGATGGTCCAAGAGCGGCTGTCGCTATAAGGGCAATGCCCGCCAGGATGGACAGTCCTTTCAGCAGATAAATGCGCACGGTGCTCGCCCCGCCACCTCGATATGCGTATGGTGTCACATTGATGCGTGTACGTGCAAAAATCTTGCCCCTTGATGCCAAGATTTGCCCGGTTGTTTGCTTCACATGATTAACGAGCGCGACCCCGGACAGCCGACCCTTACCGTCCCATCCGCGAAAGCCGCCGTTTTCGTTTCGTCGTGCAATTTGCCGTTTCTGGGTTCACATCGGGGCTAAACGCACGTTAAAGGTGCAGCCGTCCTGGAAACAGGCGCCGCACCTCGCACCTAAGAGTTTGACATGTCTGATACTGCACCCGCACTCACCGCTGCTGCCGGCCTGTCGCGCGCCTGGCCGTTCGAGGAGGCGCGCCGGATCGTTCAGC
>JAEYYQ010000022.1 GCA_023428365.1 Pseudomonadota bacterium
TTTGAAAGACGATCCAGCCGCTGTGGTAGGCGCGAAGCGCGGCAATCACGTCCTGCAGTTCGAGATTTTCAGCGATCAGCATTCCTGTTTTCCATGCCGTCACAGAGGCTGGATCTTGTTCCATCACGGGGCCAGCGCGACCGGCTTTGGAAATCACCACTTTGCGGCCTTGCGGCAGAACGAGACCATCGCCGGAGCCTTCGGGCTGCACTCTCACCGCGTGCTCCGTCACGGATACGCTGACGCGTCCATCCGCCAAGCTGGTGTCGACATCGAAGGCAGTACCGAGGGCCGATACCGTTGTGCGGCGCGCTTCGACGAGAAACGGGCGCGACGGGTTTGGCGTCACCTCGAAGTAAGCTTGGCCTTCGACGAGCACCACGCGCCGGCGCGTTGGCGAATAGTCGACGTTGAGTGCCGACATGGCGTTGAGCGAGACGCGGGTACCGTCTGTCAGCTCCAGCGTACGCAGTTCTCCTACGCCGGTTGCATAGTCGGACATGAACGGACGAAATGCACCGCCGGCCCAAAGTGCACCGGTTGCGCCCAATCCGACGCCTGCGATCCCGCTCAGCACTGCGCGGCGAGAAATCTTGGGCGTCCTTCGCCGCCCGGGCCGAACAATCTGCGCCTCTGAATCCCAATGTAAATCTGAGGCGTCGCCCCAGAGAGCTTCAGCCTCCGCAGCTGCTGCTTCATGTTCCGGGCTTTGTAGACGCCAAGCCGCGAAGGCGGCCCAGTCCTGATTGTGCGCTTCGCCGGAATGAAGGCGTACAATCCACTCAAGAGCCTCATTCGAAAGCTCTTTGGAGGGATAGTTTGGTTTCAATTCGTTGCGCGCCACAGGTTGCGGGTTCGATCTCTGCTCATAAACAGAACTTCACGTCTCTATAGACGGCTTTGGCGTCCACCATCCTCAATGGACACAAACATCTTTCAGCCGTCGTCGCGCATGAGATCCCGGCAGTGAAGCAGCGCTCGCATCACGTGCTTTTCCACCATGCTCGTGGAAACGCCCAGAGTGCGCGCGATCTCACTGTGTTTCCGCCCCTCGATCTTGTTCATGACGAAGGCTTGTTGGCAGGCCGGTGGCAGCTCGTTCAGCAGCACGGCAAGTCGGGCAATGCGCTGGCGATGGTGAAGAGCTGACGTAGGATCATCGGTCAGCGCAAGCGACGACAAATCTTCGACATCGACGCGATACGACCATTCCGTGGCACGTTTGGCCGTGAAGTCGATCGCAGCGTTGCGGGCGGCCGTGAACAGGTAGGTTTTAGGATGCTCAATCGCCGGCGCAGTGGCAGACCGTCCCGCCATGCGCAGGTAAGCATTCTGCACCACTTCCTCGCCGTTCTCCCTGTCGCCGACAAGACGCGCAGCATAACGGACCACATCCGTATGATAGCGGCGGAACACATCTCCAAGCCAGCGGTGGAAATTATCGGCCATCGAACGCCTCGAACATCATCGATCCGATTAGGAGTGCGGACTGTAATACCGCGCACCACCCGCCCGTAGCCCATTCAAAAAAAAGCGGCAACACCAATGATCTAGACCCGCTCTAAGTGCGCAGAGCGGGCGGGGTAAAACTATACTGAAAAAGTAATATTATCTGTTGAAATTGCTGAGGTTTGCAGCTCGCTGGGTTCTGAGCGCATACCCCACGAGGTCGCTGTTTTGCTTGCAGCCTCGTTGTATTCCTACAACTAAGCGCCCAAATGTTCAGCGTCAGCGCATCGCACTCGACGTTGAACGCGTCGGCCCGAGCCCATTGTCATTGACATCATTGGTGCGGACGGAGGGAATCGAACCCTCACGGCATTACTGCCTCAGGATTTTAAGTCCTGTGTGTCTACCAGTTCCACCACGTCCGCTGGAGATGTCTTTATGGGGCCCCTGCCCCGTACAGGCAATCATGTAGCGCGCTGTCGTCCATAAAATACCGCTGCTCGCAAAAGTAGGTAAAGCGTCAGGGCATTGAGCACATGCCACAGGAAATGTGCGCCGATCGGCTGGCCGGCGATGCGCGTCAGACTGCAGACTTCGAAATCCACCGTGCGGAAAAACATCGAGGCGAGAAAGATCATGCCGGCGGCTAGCAGATAGTTCGCCGCCCCGTGCCCCTTGACCTTCAAGACCGCGCCGATGCCGACCATCGCCAGGAAGGCCGGAACGTACCCAACCGTCCCATTGAGGCACGGCCCGCGCGCAGCCGCCGTGACGCTGATCAGCCCGGGCTTGCATTGGATGGTACCGGCATACTGCAAGGCGGCGACGAAGAGTGCGAGCCCGATCGCGACCCAAATCCACCCGAGCTTCACATACACGCGCAACGCATAGGCCAGATAGGCGAGCATGAAGATGCCGATCGGCATAGTGTCGGCCAGCGCGGCCCAGCGCGTCGCATAGGTGTGAAACAGGAAGCTGCCGATGCCGATGACGAAGACCAGCGCAATCAGCAACGCCACAGCAATTGTCTGGAGGGAACCTCGTGCGTCATCGCGATGACGCACGAGAGCAACACCTGCCGCCACAGCCGCCAATAGAAACGCGCCGTTGGTGAGCGCATTGATCGGCTCGCCCCAGAACGCCGGATCAACGCCGCGTTCACAGTACCGGAAAAGCTGCGTGCTCCACGACACGTCCGCGCCCGCTCAAGGCTTCCAACGATGGGTTTCGAGCAGAGGGCGGCTGCGCATCAGGTCTTCCGTTCTGTTGGCGCCAGCCGGATATGCAGTTCGCGCAACTGCTTCGGTGCCGCTTCCGACGGAGCGCCCATCAGCAAATCGTTGGCCTGCTGGTTCATTGGGAACAAGGCAACGTCGCGGACGGTCTTCACGCCTGCCAGCAGCATCACCATACGCTCGATACCAGCCGCCATGCCGCCATGCGGCGGGGCCCCGTACTGGAACGCGCGGTAAAGCGCGCCGAAGCGCTGCTCAACGACCTCCGGCCCCAGCCCCGCGATACCGAACGCCTTCACCATCGTATCGGGACGGTGGTTGCGGATGCCGCCGGATGCCAG
>JAEYYQ010000092.1 GCA_023428365.1 Pseudomonadota bacterium
ATCGGGCCGACGTCCGAGCATATCCGCATCATGGGCGACAAGATCGAGGCCAAAGAAACGGCCAAGCGTCTTGGTATCCCGGTCGTGCCCGGCTCTGACGGTGCGGTAAAGAGTGAAGCGCAGGCGCTCAAAGTTGCCAAGGACATGGGCTTTCCGGTCCTGATCAAGGCGGCTGCCGGTGGTGGCGGACGTGGCATGAAGGTCGCCCGCAGCGAGGATGAGCTCGGTTCGGCGCTGTCGACGGCCCGCGCTGAAGCGAAAGCCGCGTTCGGCGACGATAGCGTCTATATCGAGAAGTACCTGGCCAAGCCGCGCCACATCGAAATCCAGGTGTTCGGCGACGGCAAGGGCAACGCCATTCATCTGGGCGAACGTGACTGCTCGCTGCAGCGGCGGCATCAGAAAATTCTGGAGGAAGCTCCGTCTCCGGCCCTTAACACGGAATCGCGCCGCAAGATCGGCGAGACCGTCGCCAAGGCGATGCAGAAACTGAAATATCGCGGCGCTGGTACTGTCGAATTTCTTTATGAAGACGGCGAGTTCTTCTTCATCGAAATGAACACGCGTCTGCAGGTCGAACATCCCGTCACCGAGATGATCACCGGTCTCGATCTTGTCATCGAGCAGATCCGCATCGCGGCCGGTGCATCGTTGACGTTGCGCCAGGAAGACGTTCAGCTCTCCGGTCACGCTATCGAATGCCGGATCAATGCCGAGAACCCGCGCACCTTCCGCCCATCACCCGGCAAGATCACCTATTGGCACCCGCCCGGTGGCCTTGGCGTGCGCGTCGACAGCGGCGTCTATCAGGGCTATCGCATTCCGCCGAACTACGACAGCTTGATCGGCAAGCTGATCGTGCATGGCAAGACCCGCAACGAATGCCTGATGCGGCTGAGGCGCTGCCTGTCGGAGTTCGTCATCGATGGCATTGAGACAACCATTCCGCTGTTTGCGGAGCTGGTGAACCACCCCGACATCGCCAACGGCATGTACGACATTCATTGGCTCGAGAAGTATCTTTCCCAGGGCGAGGGCAACTGAGCGCCTGCTTTTTGCAGAACGCTGCTCCCTCGCCGGGTCACAAAGCCGGTTTCCGAACCTTAGAATCTCACCCTATATTGTGAGAGCTGGTCGCGGCAGCGTGCGTTTTGCACAACACGCTGTTGAGGCCGTGCCATGCACGTTCGTTGCGATAACCAGGCGATCGATACCGCAGGCTCCCATTTATGGCCTCTCGCGATAACCCGCTGCTGGAGATCACGCCGCAGGTCCTCTTGAAGGCCTACGCTTGCGGGATCTTTCCGATGGCTGAGAGCGCGGATGACCCGCAGCTCTACTGGATCGAACCGCAAGCCCGCGGAATCCTGCCACTCGATCAGATCATCGTGCCGAAGCGGTTGCGCCGCACGATTCGTCAGTCTCCCTATCGCGTGCAGGTGAATACCGCTCTGGAGGCGGTTATCGACGGCTGCGCCGCCTCACGTCCCGGCCGGCAGACAACCTGGATCAACGCCCGCATTCGCAACCTCTATTTGGAGCTGCATCGGCTGGGGTATTGCCACAGCGTCGAGGTGTGGGACGAGAACCGGCTCGTCGGCGGCCTGTACGGTGTGGCACTCGGCGGGGCATTTTTCGGTGAAAGCATGTTCTCTGAGGTGCGCGATGCCTCGAAGATTGCCCTTATCCACCTGTGTGCGCGGTTGATCCATGGTCGCTTCGTGATGCTCGACACACAATTCGTGACCGATCACCTGCGCCAGTTCGGAACCGTTGAAATCGACAGGGAAGAATTTCACGAACACCTTGAAGCCGCGCTCAAAGTGGAGGGAAATTTCTTCCAGCTTCCGGAGACGTCGACGGCGGAGACGGTGCTCGATATTGTCGAGGCTGCCGCCGATAGAGATCGCTGATGGCTATAGCCGCCTAGCGCCTGACGCGGCGTCGGGCAGGCTCTTCAACGGCTGAGGCGCCCGCAGGTGCACCCTTGCTTCTGCCCTGGGCCACGCTCTTCACCGGCTCGGCGCAATTCGTCAGCCAAACGTCGAACACGGGGTGCTCGACCGCGTTCAGTCCGGGGCTTTCGGCAAACATCCAGCCGCTGAACAGACGCTTTTCCTTGCCGTCGAGTTGCTCCTCGTCGACCTCAACGAATGTCGTGGTCTTGGGCGGTTCGGTCGGTGGACGCGAATAGCACACGCGCGGCGTGACTTTGAGCGATCCGAATTTCACGGTTTCGTTGAGGCGCACCTCGAGTCGTGAAATGCGCGCCGTGACTTTGTCGAGTGCTGCGAACACGGCGACGACGTTCTCCATCCGCTCCGCGCGCGCCGATGAGCCGGTGACACCCATCAACAGCCCGAGACCGAGGGCGAACCCTGCAGCAGTCGCGAGGCTGGGATGCAGATGGCGCATATGCCGGATCATCTCATTCCTTGGCTGTCGGATCTCGTTTCAATCACGGATCAGGAAAAGATGGACTGCCATTCCGTGGCGATAACATGACGTCCAGCACTCACTGCGGCCGCCAGGCTTTGTAATCCCCAGTTGCTTTTGGCCGATGTCCTTCGCCGATGATCGACCCGGCTGGACGATAGGCTGACGGCGTACCGGTCAGATTCATACGGTGCGGTTTCTGCCAGGGACGAGCGCGATAGTTGTCCTGCGTGGGCGGCGTATCGACCGTATAATGCATCCAGCCGTACCAGTCGGCCGTCACCTGTGACGCCTCCGACAGCGACTTGTAGATGACCCAGCGCCTCGGCACGCCCAGCGGTCCGACGCCGCTCTTCTGTTCGTAGTAGCGATTACCTGCCTCGTCTTCTCCAACGAACCGGCCGAAGCGCCACGTGAACAGCCGGGTGCCCCAGGTATTGCCGCCCCACCAGCTGAAGATCTCGCTCAGTAAGCCCATGTCGGCGCCTTTGCGTGCCTGCGTGAATGACATAAGCCGCATAACCCAC
>JAEYYQ010000099.1 GCA_023428365.1 Pseudomonadota bacterium
GGCTGGAAGTCCATCAGCTCCAGGATGTCTCGGCGAACATCGACACCCTCGGCGACCTCTGCGAGCACAAGGCCGTCTGCTTCCACGCGGAACACCGCGCGCTCGGTAATGATGAGGGCCTCCTGCCCTTTCTCCCGCACACCGTCACGTACCCGGTAGGTGATGCTGTCGGCCTTGCGGACGAACTTGTTGACCTTGCCTTCCTTGGTGATGGCCAACCGTCCGCCCGAGAAATCGCACCCCAGGCCACCGGTCGTGAATGTGCCGGTGAAAACGAGGCGCCGCGCATTGGCTGCAATGTCGATGAAACCGCCTGCCCCAGGATTGGCCGCGCCGAATTTGCTGACGTTGACGCTCCCCTCTTCATCGAACTGGGCGAACGCCAGAGCAGCAAACGGACACAATCCCCCATCGATGAAGTCGAACTGCGATGGGCCATCGAGCAGAGCTTCAGGATTCCAGTTCGCGGAAAACTGCCAGCCGCTCATGACAAAGCCGCCGAATGGTCCGTGCTCTGTTGTGAAATGATAATCGTAGAGCTTTTCATCGGTGAGCAGACCATCTTCCGCCATCACCTGCGGCGCATCAGACGACGCGCCGAAGCCGAAGATGGACACCTCACCAGGACGCACCTCGCGGGAAGCCCGGCGGGCAATGACCTTGTCGGCTGAGATCGGCAATGGACCTTGTTTCAAGAGATGCTTGGACATGCCCAGATAGCCTGGATCGTAGGCCACGTCGGTGCTCATCATCATGTCCGGATCGACCACGATCGCATCGACCAGGACACCAGGCAGCCGTACGGAGGAAACCGGACGTGAATGCCGCGGAACGATGCGGCGCACCTGCGCGATGACCTTGCCGCCGCATGCCTTCACCGCCAGAGCGATCTGGAGATTGCTGGAAACCAGCGGCTCGTCTTCCCAGGACAGATTACCGAACTCGTCCGCTGATGCGGCGCGGATGATGCCCACATTGAGCGCCCAGGTCGGATAGAAGAGATGCTCTTCGCCACGGAAATTCATCACCTCGACAAGGTCATCCTCGCAGCGCGGTGTGAATTTGCCGCCGCCATGTCGTGGATCGATGTACGTGCCCAGACCGATCTTGGTGAGGTAGCCAGGCGAACGGCGCGCCACTTCCCGCAGCCAGTGCATCGTCGCTCCGATCGGCCAGGAATAGGCTTCGACCTTATTCTCCCGAATCAATCCCATGAGTGCGGGTCGCCCGCCGGTGCGCGGGTTCACCGGATTGATGTATGAACCAGAGACAATACGTTTCATGAGGCCCTCACGGGCGACATGATCCATGCCAGGAATGCCGACCGCGTCTCCAGTCCCACAAGGGAAATAGAACGTCAGCCCACGTGGCGTACTGGACGCAGAAAAACGCTCACCGATAGCCTTGAGCATAAGGTCGGGTGTGATCCAGCCGATGACGCCGACACTCGCAACCGTGTCACCATCGCGGATGAGTTCCGCGGCCTCGGCGGGGGAGACGACCTTGCCGGCATGCATCTTCAGCGGAACATTCATGAGCGCATTCCAAAACGTTTGAAGGTGGCGACGGCGGCGGCACTACGGCAGTCATCGACAAACAGGATGTTGGCTTCCGTATCGTCAGCCTCGCCCGTCCTCATGATCTGCCGCGCGAAAAAGCGCTTTGTCGAAGCAACGGCTTCGGCAGGCAGCTTGGCCAGCGCCTCGGCTTCGGCCACCGCTGCGTCCAAAGAGTTGTCCGCCACGATATCCGCGACGCCAAGCCTATGCGCCTCGACGCCGTCGATTGCACTCGCGCCCCAGGTGAGACGGCGCGCCTTAACAGGCCCGCATCGCGCAGAGAGCATCGTCAAACCCCAAGGTGGAATCCAACCGTTGACGACTTCAGGTAAATGCCAGCGCGTTGTGGGTGCGCTGACGACCACATCGCAGGAGGCAGCCAGGATGAAACCGCCACCAAGCGCAAAGCCTGATACGGCGGCAACAACAGGTTTGGACATGAAAGAGATGCCGCGCGCAAAGGCAGCGGTATCGGCCTCGTGCTCGGCCATGCCATTGAGATCGAGAGTGGCGAGTTCCTTCAAATCCGAGCCCGCGCAAAATCCCGGCGGCGTACCGGAAAGGACGATGGCGGAAACAGTCTCGTCTGAATTGAGAGCGGCAAAACGCGCACGCATGGCCATGACGGTCGCGTGGTCGAGTGCATTACGGCGGTTCGGCCGATCGATCTCGATGACACAGATCGGGCCGCGGCGCTCCTCTTTGATCATTGGATGCTCCATAATTGATAGCCGTTAGTCGAGGCGCGCGCCGTCGCGATTGAGCATCGACCGCAGATCTCTTCCTTCAATTTCGCGAGGCGCCACGCGCTCTTTCACGGCAATAGCCGCGGCATGGCCGATGGCGTGGCCGTAAGAAAAACACTGCGCAGTGACGCGAGCAGAGGCGAGCGCCTCGTGCTCGGCCGAAAGGCAGCGGCCGGTGATCAAAAGGCCCTCGCCACGCTCAGGCACGAAACAGCCATAGGGGACCTCGTAGATATCCTCCATCAGCCATTCGAGCTTGGGTTTCGCACCGGAATGCAGTTCGATTGGCCAGGGGGAACGGGCAATTCCGTCGGTGAACTTACGGCCAGCCAGGACGTCCGCATTGGCGAGGCGGCTCATCCCGACAATCTGTCGAGTCTGACGCACACCGACCTGGACACCGGTATCGTTGACGAAAGCGTTTTCGCAGCCAGCGATATGGTTGCGCAGGAAGCTCTCGTACTGGCGCACCTGCTTACGGCCTTCAACTTCGGCCTCGGTCAGGTCTTCCGCGACAAGAGGATTGAGTTCGCGCCCATCGCGACCAACGATGCGGGTGACGTTGCACAGGATTTCATTCGGTCGCGGCGTTGGAAACAGGAAGATCTTCGAGCGCGGAAGCACGTAGTCTCCTTGCGCGTGAAGTCTCGAAATCAGCTCGGAAACGTGCGGACCAAGAATGCTGTCCTCACCCTCGACCTCGCGCAAACGATCCACGTCTGCGCCCATCATGCGGAAAATCATGGTCGGGTTCTGAACGCGGCCATTGTCGCCGATCGTACAGGGTAGCCCCGCCATTGCCGCGACGTCGGCATCTCCTGAGGCATCGATGACCAGCTTGGCGCGGGCCGTCAGTGGACCCTGCTTCGTATAGCCCCGCACACCTTCGACACGATCACCCTCGGTCAGAACCTGAGTTACGACAGTGTGATAGATCACATGCACGCCAGCATCGGTGAGCAAGTCGTCCGCCGTCTCGCGCCACGCCAGCTGATCATGAACTCGGGTGAACGTTTTTCCATAGCGGATCGGTCCAGTCAGACCGCCTCGCGCCTCCATGCGGGAAACGAACTCGTCGAGAAACCCGAACACTGCCTGCACCGGTGAGCGGGAGTCGTCGGCGGAAGCTTCATACATTCCACAAACGGTGCCCGACAGACCCGCCACCGCCGCGCCGCCGCAAAAGCCGTAGCGTTCCAGCAGAGTCACTTGCAGTCCCTGACGAGCAGCCGTAACGGCGGCGGCTAGTCCCGCCGCACCTCCGCCAACGACCAGCACATCGCACGCGACATTCAACGGCGACCGGTCGTCCCGGCCCTGCCAGCCCTGATCCACGCGTCCTGCCCCATTTGATATATTTTTGTAATATATTTATAAGATATCAAAACACGGGCGACGTCAAGTGGCGTGGAAGGAGCATGTGCTCCGCCCTACTTAAGTAACGGATTTAGAGAAGTTATTTAGCGTTCCCGCTCGACAATCCGACGGGTGAGCTGTTCAGCGTAGTCAATCATAGCCGTACACGATTGACTAGCGGCAGCTTCCTCGCCACTCCCCACCGAACGGAGCAGCGTGGCGTGAAGCTTTGTTACCTGCGGCAGGTCTTCGAGATCCGTATGATAGCGGAAGTAAAACCGTCGCGTGAGAATGTGTAATGGCTCAAGCGCAGCGGCTGCGAACGGATTGCCCGCGATGTCGGCGAGCAGCCGCTTGTAGATGAACTGCATACCGAGAAACTCTCGGATCTGCTGCGTCCTCCCAACCTCTTCCAGTTCATCAGCGAGCTTACTGAGTGCGCGCTTGTCGGAGGCCAGTACGCGCCGCGCTGCGCGCACTGCAACCAGACGCTCCAACTCCCTTCGGGTCTCGATCACCAGAAGTTGGGTCTGCAGGTCAATGGGTGAGATGACGATCCCGTGCCTGCGCACGATATGCACGACTTGCCCAACGGCGAGCCGCTGGAGTGCCTCGCGAACCGGTGTCCGTCCAATTTCCACGGCTTCCGCGATGGCGGCCTCCGACCAGGTACTGCCCGGGGGGAATACGAGAGTTACGATACGCTCCTCGATAGCGCGATAGGCTTCGGCCGATAGGGAATCGGCCGACTTCGCATCCGGAAACTTTGCAGCCTTCGTCACGACACTCCCTTCGCGCGGCGGATTTTTCTTACCCATTCAATTACGGACCACGCACGTCAAGGGCGGTCGTGACCTTCCGGGACTGGGTGGGTCGCACGTTGGCGCCCGGCGCGCAAGCAAAGCATCCACCTTCCGAATCTTTTTTCAGCTTCGTGAACCGAGCTCACATGGAGTGCCGGTGCAGCGATTAAATCCGTTAAGCCTGTCACAGCATGTCCACTAGAATACGGTTCTGGGCATACTCAGGAGGCTCGAGCATTCGTGGAAACGTCAGCGATGCCACCTCACGCTGAGTGGGGGCAACCAAGTGTCATGATGATGTAGCAAATCTGAGAAATTGCTGTGTCCGAAACAACAGGTAGCGCAAGGCAGAACGTGATGACTCACGATCGCGGTGAACATCTTAGGCGGAAAGTCCAAGCCGAAGCGATCGACAGCTTCGACGAAGAGCTGGAGATGGAGCTCGACGATGAGCGGCTGGACAGCCTGCTATCGGATACCGCCGAGCCATCGGTTGCTGGAGAGCTCGACCGCAAGACCTATTTTCGCGAGCTGTTCCGCCTGCAGGGTGAACTTGTGAAATTGCAGGACTGGGTTTCCCACCAGAAGCTCAAGGTCGTCGTTCTGTTCGAAGGCCGCGACGCTGCAGGCAAGGGCGGCGCGATCAAGCGCATCACGCAGCGCCTCAATCCGCGCGTCTGCCGCATCGCAGCTCTGCCGGCGCCGAGCGAACGCGAAAAAACGCAATGGTATTTCCAGCGCTATGTCTCTCACCTCCCGGCAGGCGGCGAGATCGTGCTGTTCGATCGCTCCTGGTACAACAGGGCTGGTGTCGAACGGGTCATGGGGTTCTGCTCTGAAGAGGACGTCGAGGAATTTTTCCGCGCGGTCCCGGAGTTCGAACGGATGCTCGTGCGCTCCGGCACGATCCTCATCAAGTATTGGTTTTCGATCTCCGATGAGGAACAGCATCTGCGCTTCCATGTGCGCAACATAGATCCGATCAAACAATGGAAGCTGTCGCCGATGGATCTCGAATCCCGCCGTCGGTGGGAGGACTATACGCGGGCCAAGGAGGATATGCTGGAGCGGACGCACACTCCGGATGCGCCTTGGTGGGTCGTCGAGGCTATCGACAAAAAGCGAGCGCGTCTCAACTGCATCGCACATCTGCTGTCGCAAATTCCGTACGAAGAGATAAAGCGACCGACCGTCGAGCTGCCGCAGCGCGAGCACAGTCCGGATTATGAGCGCAAGCCGGTTCCGAAAGACCGTTACGTGCCTGAGCGATACTGACGTCCCGCATCTGCACGACATGTCTTGCAAACTGCCGCGCGCAGAACCTTTGTTCGTCGTGATCCGGTGGGGGCCGGCCACAGATGTCCGTGGCCTGACCGTCCTGCCGGAGACAGCATAGCCCATATCGCTGCGAGTGCCGTGCAGTCTCAGCGGATGCACGCCCAACAGATTCCGCAAGTTATCTAGACATCTTATCCAAGGTGTGTCACCGGGATGATCCGGATCAAACAGTTCGAGGCAATGAATGCGTCGGTCGGGAACGATCGTGTGGCGGGAGATCGAAGAGGCGCTCGGGCGCGAGATCGCCGATGGCACGTATCCGTCGGGAACCAAGCTTCCTCCTGAAAGCGATCTGGCGGCCCGCTTCGGCGTCAATCGACACACGGTGCGCCGCGCCTTGGCGGAGCTGCAAAACCGTGGCTCGATTTCGATCGAGCGCGGCCGGGGCATGTTTGTCAAAGCCCCTCGACGGGCTTATCCGATCCGGCATCGCACGCGCTTCAGCGAGAACGTATCGCACATCGTCCAGAATGCACGCGGGCAGATGCTCCGAAGCTGGCATATGCCTGCAACCGAGCAAATTGCGCGAGATTTGGATATTCCCGCCGGCACGACCATCGTCGCCTTCGATAATCTCCGCGTCATCGACGGTGTGCCTGTCAGTCTGACGACGCATCATTTTCCCGCGGATCGGTTTCACGAGATGCCGGTTCTCTTTGCCGAAACGGGCTCCGTAACCAAGGCGCTTACGATAATCGGCCTTGATGATTATACGCGGCGTCTGACGCGCGTTTACGCCCGCCGCAGCACGCCCGAAGAAGCGACGATCCTGCAGCATGAGCGCGATGAGCCAGTTCTCGTCGTCGAATCGATCAACATCGACCTGCAGGGCCGACCGATCGAGTTCGGCAACTCACGTTCGACGGGCGGACAATGGGAAGTGGTGTTCGATAATCACCCCGTGACGTGATCTAGTCATCTAGATGTCGTTGGCGTGTCATGCGCGATCTCTATGGTCCGCGTCGGCGCAAAGATCGGCAGCGCTCCAAGTCGGAGCTGGCTGCGGGTCGTGTTCGTCGGCGTTACGAAAAGGGGATCGCTATGAGATCATTTCTGGGCAGCTTGGCCTGGGCATCCGTGGCTGCCATGACCGGCGCGCTGAGTGCGCCTGCCATCGCAGCGCCTGTCGAGGTTGTCGTTCAGTACACGCAGCCGCAAATCTTCGACAAAGTTTTCGAGAAGTTGAAAGCCGACTTCGAGGCGGAAAATCCGAATATCAAAATTAAGTTCCGTGGACCTCATAAAGACTATTCGGCAGGCTTTCAGGGACTGCTGCGTGAGGCAACGGTCGGCGGCATGCCGCACGTCGATTACGTGGGGCTGTCGTTCGTTCCTGTTCTCGGCGAGCGTGACATCGCCGTCGATCTCGCAACGTTGATGAAATCGGATGGATCGACGTTCGAGAAGCAGGGCTGGATCCCATCGATGCAGTCGATCGGACAGGCGGGCGGAAAGCAATATGGTTTGCCGTTCGCCGTCTCGATGTCGCTCGTCTATTACAACGCCGATCTGGTGAAGAAAGTCGGCGCTGATCCGGCCAACATGCCGCGCGATTGGGACGGACTTCTCCAGATCGCGGGAAAGATCAAGGCTCTCGGACCCGACATGTCGGGCATGTATATTCCCTACGCGAGCAACTGGTACGGCGCGTGGTATTTCCAGGGTGTGCTGTTCGGGCTCGGCGGCGAGATGATGCAGCCGAGCGCCAAGACGGTGGCCTTCGATAAGGATCCCCATTTCCAGAAGGCATTTGAGCTCTATCGGCGGATGGTCGATGAAGGTGGCCTGGTACCTCTTGCGGACCAGGCAGCGCGTCAGCAGTTCATTGCGGGACGTATGGGGCTGTTCATCGACTCGATTTCACGCCTGAACAACTTCAGCACCACGGTTGGTGAGCGCTTCACGCTCGGCACCAGCCCGCATCCGCTGGGTGCTGAGAATGGCCGTCTGCCGACGGGCGGCAATGTCGCGATCGTCACCAAGGAAGCGGCAAAGAACCCGGAAGTTCTTGCTGCAGCCTGGAAGTGGGTGAAGTTCTCGACAGGTCCTCAGGGCACCAATCAGGTGATCCGTCAGGTCGGATACACACCCGTCAATGTCCTGGCACTCGAAGATCCCGCCTTGCTGAAGGGCTACTTCGATACGCGGCCGCTCCATAAAACGGCTGTCGATCAGATCCCGCTGGTTCGTGAGTGGTTTGCCTATCCGGGACCGAACGCGATCAAGATCGATGATGTGATCGGCCAGAACCTCGAGGCTGTCGTCGGCAAAACGAAGACGCCGGAAGAGGCCCTCGTTTCTCTCACGAAAGACGTCAACGCACTCCTGCCGCGCTGACGGCTGGATACGCGGACCCAGGCGCCTGCGGGTGCCTGGGCCTTTGGTGTTGGAGGCAAACGCATGGCGACACTTGAGCTTTCGGGCATTGCAAAGAGCTTCGGTGCGACCGAAGTTTTGCGTGGCGTCGACCTGTCGATCGAAGACGGCGAGTTCATTGCGGTCGTCGGTCCATCAGGCTGTGGGAAATCCACGCTGTTGCGTGTCATCGCCGGTCTTGAGACGCAGGACGCTGGCTCTGTGCACATTGGAGACGCTGTCGTCGATGCGCAGCCCCCGACGACGCGAGACATCGCCATGGTGTTTCAATCGTATGCGCTCTATCCGCATATGACCGTCGAGCAGAACATCGCGCTGCCGCTCGTCATGCGTGATCTGACGCGCATCGAGCGCCTGCCGTTCATGCGCACTTTCAATCGCCACGTTGCTGAAAAGCGAGTGGCCATCAAGTCCTCGATTAACGAGGCCGCCGAACTCGTCGCGATGCACGGCTATCTCGACCGGAAACCGAAACAGCTGTCAGGCGGTCAAAGGCAGCGCGTCGCGTTGGCCCGTGCGCTG
This sequence comes from Pseudomonadota bacterium, assembly GCA_023428365.1. Classification (GTDB taxonomy): domain Bacteria; phylum Pseudomonadota; class Alphaproteobacteria; order Rhizobiales; family Hyphomicrobiaceae; genus ZC4RG25. Next base: position 8,701 of record JAEYYQ010000099.1, read on the forward strand.
GTCAGGAAACCGAAGCTGTTTCTACTCGACGAGCCGTTGTCGAATCTCGACGCGGCGCTGCGGACTTCAACCCGCGCTGAAATCGTCGAGCTGCAGAAGCG
>JAEYYQ010000184.1 GCA_023428365.1 Pseudomonadota bacterium
TCTACATTTATCTGAACCTCTATCATCTCGAAACTTTCGGCTATCTGGTCCGTTTGGCAAGCTCAATTCTCCAGGTGCTGACCGAGCAGCTGGAATACTGGATGCCGATGTCCGCCAACGCGGCCTATGCCACGCTGATCGGTGAGCTGGGGCCGAAATCCATCCTGCTGCTGATGCTCGGACTCGTGACCGGCGCCGTGATCCGCGCAGTCGCGCGATTGGTCGCCCGTCTTCTGATATGGCGTTCGTCTTCGGCCCAGCCGCAACATTTCTAGTTGCGAGGCGCGAGTATTGAGACGGAAAGCGTTGTTCACTCGGCGGGAATGGAATGTCCTGCCGGGTGATGTGAGGACGGCGTTGCTTTGGCTTGAGCCGAACGATCCCTGGCGAGCAGCGTGTAGGCCGTCGGCACCACGAACAGCGTCAGCAGTGTGCCCAGCACCAGTCCGCCGACGATCACCAATCCGATCTGATTGCGGCTTTCCGCACCGGCACCCATGGCCATCGCCAATGGAACGGCGCCGAGCACCATGGCGCTGGTGGTCATCAGGATCGGTCGCAGCCGTAATGCCGATGCTTCGATAACAGCTTCGAGCCGCGAGCGGCCCTGCTCCTGAAGCTGATTGGCGAATTCCACGATCAGGATGCCGTTTTTGGTGATCAGCCCCACGAGCGTCACGAGGCCGACCTGGCTGTAGATGTTCATTGTGCCGCCACCGAATTTGAGGGCGAGCAACGCGCCCGTCATCGACAGCGGCACGGTCAGCATGATGATGAACGGGTCGATGAAGCTTTCGAACTGTGCGGCGAGGACCAGATAGATAAAGGCCAGCGCCAGAATGAACGTAAAGTAGATGTCGCCGGAGGCCTGCTTGTATTCACGGGACTGGCCGATGTAGTCGATCTCGACAGAGGGCAGCAGGACGCGGCGCGCCGCTTGTTCGAGGGCTTCCAGTGCCTCGCCTTGAGAATAGCCTGTCGCGACATTTGCTGTGATATCGGCGGATCTCAGCTGGTTCATGCGACCGAGTTCGCGGGGCGCAACGGACTCGCGCAGATCCACCAGATTGGAGAGTTGGATCATGTCGCCGTTGCTGCCGCGAACGTAAATTTTTGAAAGATCGTCCGGGTTGGTGCGCTCGATATCGGCGACTTGTACGATGACGTCGTATTGCTTGCCATTCTGCTTGAAGCGCGTCACCTGACGTCCGCCGAGCATCGTCTCCAGTGTTCGTCCTATTGTTGCGACTTCGGCGCCGACATTGGCCGCCTTCTCGCGATTGACCGAAACTTTGATCTCCGGCTTGTTCAGCTTGAGGCGCGTTTCCAGGTTGGCCAGCGACGGATGCTTCTCAGCCTCGGCGATCACCGCCTCGACCATTTTGTTCAGTTCTGAATATTCGGCCTGCGCCTGCACCGCGATCCACACCGGCCGTGAACTTGCGTTCTGACCTAAAGACGGCGGATTGTTGGCATAGGCGAGCACGCCGGGCAGCTTCTTCATCTCGCCCGCAAGCGTGGCGACAATGGCCTGCTGTTTGCGCTCGCGCTCATCCCAGGGCTTGAGACGCGCGAACGAGATGCCTTGGGAAACAATCGGATTTCCCGAGACAACAAAGAAGGCTTCCGTTTCCGGAACCGTTGCGAAGATGTCCTCGAAACGGCGCGCGTATTTCTCCATAAAATTGATGGTCGCGCCTTCAGGGCCGATGAAGAAGCTGATGACCGTGCCACGATCTTCGACCGGCGACAGTTCCGGCTTCAGAGTTTTGAAAACAAAGTAGCTGCTGCCCGCGAAAACAAGCCCAACCAGAATCACCAGCGGGCGCACTTTCAGCACGCCGCGTAGTGCCGAGCGGTAGCCGTTGGTGAGGCCGACCAGCACGCGCTCGACGAAATTATACATCCAGCTATGGCTGGTCTGATGCCGCAGCATCCGCGAACACATCATTGGACTGAGCGTCAGGGCGACGAACCCGGAGACAATCACGGCACCGGCGAGGGCCCAGGCGAACTCTGTAAACAAGCGGCCGGTGGTGCCCGACATGAAACCGATCGGGGCATAGACCGCTGCGAGCGTCAGCGTCATGGCGACAACCGCGAAACCGATTTCCCGGCTGCCCTGGAAGGCAGCCTCCATCGGTGGCATGCCTTCCTCGATGTGCCGGTAGATGTTTTCGAGCACAACGATGGCATCGTCGACCACCAGGCCGATCGCCAGCACCATGGCGAGAAGCGTCAGCGTGTTCACCGTGAACCCGAGCACGTACATGATCGCGAACGCGCCCAGCAGCGAGGCCGGAATAGTGATAACCGGAATGATCGTAGCGCGGATGTTGCGCAGGAATAGGAAGACGACGATCACGACCAGGATCACGGCTTCGCCGATTGTCTTGAAGACGGAATCAATCGAGGCCTGAATGAACACGGAGGTGTCGTGTGCCACCTCGACCCTCATGCCTTCGGGTAGATTGTCGAGGATGAACGGCAACTCGGCCCGCACGGCTTTGGAAATGTCGAGTGGGTTTGCTACGGCTTGTTTGACGACGCCGATGGCCACGGCAGGACGGCCTTTGAAACGGACGGAGACCCGCTCATCCAGCGGACCGCGCTCCACTCGCGCCAGATCGCGCAAGCGCACCGGATAATCGCCGACCTGCTTGACGATGATCGCGCCGAATTCGTCCGACAGGCGTAGATCTGTTTCGGCCAGAACCGTAAATTCCGTATCGCGGCTTTCAATGCGTCCGGCCGGAATCTCGACGTTCTGTTTGCGCAGTGCGTCTTCGACGTCCTGTGGTGTCAGCCTGTAAGCGGCAAGCCGGGCTGCATCGAGCCAGATCCGCATGGCATAGGCCCGCGCACCGAAGATGCGCGCCTCGGACACGCCAGTAATGGATTGCAGGCGATCCTTCACGAAGCGATCGGCGAAATCAGTGATTTCAAGCGGGGAATGCCTGTCAGAAGAAAAGGCCAAATACATGACAGGCTGAGCATCGGCCTCGACCTTGGAAATGATCGGCTCGTCGATCTCATCCGGCAGGCGTCCGCGCACACGCCCGACACGGTCGCGCACGTCGTTTGCAGCCGCCTCGACATCGCGCCCGAGTTTGAAACGGACGACGACCATGCTGCGTTCCTGCCGGGTGGTGGAACGAAGATAATCGATGCCCTCGATGCCGGAGATCGATTCTTCCAGGATGCGAGTGACGGTGCTCTCGATCACCTCGGCACTGGCGCCACGATAGATGGTTTCGACCAGCACGACCGGCGGATCGATGTTGGGATATTCGCGCACCGTCAGCCGGCTGAACGCGACGAAGCCGACGAGAACGATGATCAAGCTGAGGACTGTTGCGAAGACCGGCCGACGAATGCAGAGCTCAGGAAGACCCATGGTCAGTCGCTCTTCGCCATGTGTGCGCTGACAAGTGCTCCGTCGCGCAGTTTCAGAGCTCCCTCGGTGATGATGACGGCCGATTCATCCAGCCCTTCGACAATTTCAACCGAGCCGGAGCGTCGCTGGCCGATCTTCACCTTCGTCAGCTTGGCTTTTCCATCGTCGAGCCGGAATACGAACAGATCCTGGCCCATTGGGACCAACGCTGTCTCGGGAAGCAGAATACGTTGCTTGAGATCCTCCAGGATCAGGACGACGCGGGCGAACATGCCCGAACGCAACTGTCCGTCCTTGTTTGGCAACCTCGCGCGTAACACGACAGCCCGGCCGTTCGGATCATGCGCCGGATCGATGGCGTAGACCTTGCCCTCATAAGCGGTGCCGGGAATGGCATCGAGCGTCACACGGATGGTCTGGCCGACTTTCAATTGAACCGCGTGGGTTTCCGAGACGCGGAAATCGACCTTCAACGTTTCGATGTTTTCGATATTGACCAGATCCTGGCCGGGATTGACGTAGTCGCCGACACTGACCTTACGGAGTCCGAGAATGCCGTCGAACGGCGCCTTCAGCGTCGCCTTATCAAGCACGGCTTGTGCCAGCGCCAAGGCTGCCTCATCGGCGCGAAGTTTCGCAAAGGCCTCGTCATAGGCGCGCTGAGAGCCGGCGCCTTTCGTCAGGAGGCCTTGTGCGCGGTCATAATTCAAGCGGCTGAGGACCAGACCAGCGTTCTGTTGATCGACTTGTGCGCGGGCGACGGTCGCATCGAGTTTGATGAGGGGGGTGCCGCGGGTCACGCTTTGCCCCTCTTCGAACAGGATTTCTCCGATGCGTCCAGGGATCTCCGAGCGGAGGATCACCGACTCGTTCGAACGTAAACTACCAACGGCTTCAATTTGTCGGCGGATCGGCCCAACTTCTACGGGGGAAGCCTCGACGGCGATCTGGACGGGCGGAGGCGGAACTTCCGGTGCTGTCGCGCTCCGCGAAGGCTGTTTCGCATACAGCCATCCGCCAGCAGCGATGACAAGACCTCCGGTTAATACGGCTCCAATCAGCCAGCGCATCACTCACAGCTCCGACCTAAGCCTGAACGACGGTCATCCTCCCATGCAGGAGGCCAATACTGATAACAAGGGGCTTAGCCAGCGCACTATACACCATCGCGGCAAGTAAACAGCAAGCATTGCATCGTGGCAGAAGTGCATGGTTTCCCAACAATTATGCCTATTTCGCAGGCACCCAAGGGTCTGTGTGGAGGAAGGGCAATAGGCATGCCGGGGCTGTTATGTTATAACTCAGCACAAATTCACTTGTAGTTTGAGGCCGATACGATGAAAGCCCCGGCGGAAGTCAGACAATCTGCACCTTTTCCAACCCCCGGACATAATCACTCGCCCTGCCTCAAACGGGCGCTGGATCGCGCACAGCAAGCATTCGAGACCAAAGGCTTGCGCCTGACGGATCTGCGCCGTCGGGTGTTCGAAGAAATTGCCGCATCTCATCATGCGGTCGGCGCTTACGACATTCTCGATCGGCTGAGCAAACAGGGTGGCCGGCTTGCGCCGATCTCGGTCTATCGCGCCATCGATGCGCTGTTGAGCGCGGGGGTAATCCATCGTCTCGAAAGCAAGAATGCCTTTTTTGCCTGCCACTCGACGCATATGTCCGAGCGGGACCAGCTTATCCTTGCCTGTGAGCAATGTGGCCGGGTGGCTGAGGTGACCGCAGAACCTGTATTCGAAGCTATTGCTCGCGCTGCCCGAGATGCTCGCTTCACGCCAGCGCGCACCGTCGCCGAGGTGACAGGGCGCTGCGCGGATTGCCAGGCGGCGCATTAGGCCGAGAGGATCGCCCGATGAACGGGAAAGCAGCCGCGCCTCTCCGTGCGGATAAAGATGTCGTCCACGAGGCACATCGATGTGCGCATGGTCACGTCCATCATCACCATCACCATCACGATCATTCTCACGGCGATCATCGGCATACGAACGCATCAAACGCGCTGCTGAGCGCACGCGGCATCTGGCTGTCCCGTGGCGGAAAGAACATTCTTGAGGGCATCGATCTCGACATCGACGCCGGTGAGATCGTGACCCTTATTGGCCCCAATGGCGCTGGTAAGACGACACTCGTACGCGTGCTGCTAGGGCTGACGGCGCCGGATCGCGGTGAAGTCAAGCGAAGCGCTGGCCTCAAGATTGGCTATGTTCCGCAGCGTTTCGATGTCGACCGTGCGATTCCCATGACCGTGGCCCGCTTTTTGAGGCTGGCGGGTTCTACGAGCCAGGACCGGATGCACGACGTTCTCAACGAGGTCGGCGCTGCCGGGCTCGCGGAACAGCAATTGGTGAACCTGTCTGGCGGCGAGTTTCAGCGCGTGGTGTTGGCGCGCGCATTGATCCGCGATCCTGGTTTGCTGGTGCTCGATGAACCTGTGCGCGGCGTGGATTACGTTGGCGAGGCGGAGCTGTACGGTCTCATCGGACGCCTGCGGACGGAACGCGGGCTCGGTGTCCTGCTGGTCTCGCACGACCTTCACGTCGTCATGGCGCAAAGCGACAGAGTCATCTGCATCAATCGCCACGTCTGTTGTTCCGGCGTTCCCGACGTGGTCGCCAGAGATCCGAACTACGAACGGCTGTTCGGCGCACAGGCGGCGCGTGCGCTCGCGATTTACAGCCACCATCATGATCACAGGCACGATCTCGCTGGTGAACCTTGCCCCTCCGAGAGCCCGCTGCCCGGAAGTACCGGAAGGGCGGAGGCCCAGTAGAATGGAACCGTTTCTGATCCGCGCCATAGCTGCGGGCGTCGGTGTGGCCATGATTGCTGCTCCGCTCGGCTGCTTCGTCGTCTGGCAGCGCATGGCCTATTTCGGCGAGGCGGTCGCTCAGGCGAGCCTCATCGGCATCGCGCTGGGTCTTGCGCTGCAAGTCGATCTGACGGCGTCCGCGCTTGTCGCATCGGCCTTGGTAGCCTTGCTGCTTGTCGTGCTCGCGCGTCAGCAACTGGTGCCATTGGATTCGCTGCTGGGTTTGCTCGCCCA
>JAEYYQ010000306.1 GCA_023428365.1 Pseudomonadota bacterium
GGCGAGGTGATTGCCAGGAACGGCGACCGGCTGAAGGTCGAGGTGGATTCGCTGTGTGTTCACGGCGACGAGCCGACGGCAGTTGCCGTAGCTGAAGCGGTACGCAAGGCGCTCGAAGAGGCCGGTGTCAAAATCGTGCCGCTGACCGAGATGGGTATCTGAGCCTTCAGACATAGTGAGTAGTGCCATGGCTTCATCCAAGCCGACGCTTGCAATTATCGGAGGCACGGGCGCGCTGGGCTCCGGTCTCGCGCGCCGCCTCGTGAAGGCAGGCTATGACGTCGTGGTCGGTTCGCGGACTGCTGAAAAAGCCACTGAAGCGGCGAGCCAACTTCCTGCAGTAGAGGGCGCCGCCAAACCGCGCGGTGCTACGAATGCCGATGCGGCCGCTGCTGCCGACGTGATCCTCGTCACGGTTCCCTTTGCCAGTCAGGCGCAGATCCTCGATGAAATTAAACCGCACGTCGCAGGCAAGCTCGTGATCGATACGACGGTGCCGCTTGTGCCCCCGAAAGTCGCACGTGTGCAGTTGCCATCGGAGGGATGCGCCGCAGTGCTGGCAAGTCAGCGGCTCGGCGATGGCGTTCGTGTGGTTACTGCGTTTCATAACGTGGCGGCTCACAAGCTGCAGACGGATGTCGAGATCGATTGCGATGTTCTCGTATTCGGCGACGATCCGAAGGACCGCGATGTTGCGATCGCTCTGGCGAAGGCCGCCGGGCTGCGGGGGCTACATGCTGGCCCGCTCGTGAATTCGGCGGCTGCTGAAGCGTTTACGTCGATCCTCATCGGTATCAACCGTGCGTATAAGGTGGATGGTGCTGGAATACGCGTCACAGGAATTATCGAGGCCTGAGCGTTGCGGCAGCAGGGACGGGCGATAGCATGAAAGCCAAGGCCGCCCGCCTGACGATCACGGCCATTGCGGGCATGCCGATGGTGCAGCCCGGCGATGACGTGGCCGGACTTCTCCTGAAAGCCGTGGCCGCCAATGACCTGACGCTTCAGCGCAACGACGTGCTCGTCGTCACCCAAAAAATCGTATCCAAGGCCGAAAACCGCTATTTGGATCTCGCATCCGTTGTTCCATCAGAGCGGGCCAATGAACTCGCGACCATCACCGGCAAAAGCCCGCAACTCGTCGAGGCGATCCTTTCGCAATCATCCGAAGTCCTGCGTGCGAAGCCGGGCGTTCTGATCGTCGCTACCCAGCAAGGGATGGTGATGGCGAATGCCGGTATCGATCAGTCGAACCTTTTGCCCGGGGCGACGGGTGCCAGGGTTTTGCTTTTGCCGGAGCATCCGGATCGCACGGCCGAGACGATCAAAGGACGCTGCGATGCGCATTTTTCAACCGATATCGGCGTGATCATTTCGGACAGCGTGGGTCGCGCCTGGCGCCACGGAACTGTCGGGCTCGCGATCGGAGCGGCAGGCGTGCCGTCGTTGTGGGACCGTCGTGGCGAGCCGGACCTGGCCGGGCGGCCACTTGAAGTGACCGAAGTCGCGTTTGCCGATGCCGTGGCTTCTGCTGCGGTTCTCGCGATGGGTGAGGCGGATGAAGGATGCCCGGCAGCGCTCGTGCGCGGGCTCGATTGGACAGCGGAGGCAAATCCTGCGGCTGCGCTGATCCGACCGAAATCGCAGGATCTGTTCCGATGACGGATCTGACCTCAGACAAGCGCAATTGGGTTGCGCTATCGGGTGGTGTCGGCGGCGCGAAGTTGGCGTTGGGGCTGGTGCGCGTTTTGGGCGAACGGCTGACCGTGATCGTCAATACGGGCGATGATTTCGAGCACCTCGGGCTGCACGTGTCACCGGATATCGATACGGCAATCTACACGCTGGCGGATGTCGTCAACCCGGATACCGGCTGGGGCCGCCGCAACGAAACGTGGACGTTCATGCGCGCCATTGGCGAACTCGGTGGGCCGTCTTGGTTCAATCTCGGTGATGGCGATCTGGCGATGCATGTGGAGCGCACCCGGCGTCTGCGCGCGGGAGAGAGCCTTACCGAAATCTGCGCGTTTGTGCGTGCAGCCTACGGCATCGCGGCGCGCGTCGTTCCGATGTCCGACGATCCAGTGCGCACGATTGTCGAGACAGATAAGGGAACGCTGGGGTTTCAAGAATATTTTGTCGGCGAACAATGCCGCCCGGTGGTGTCAGCCATTCGCTTTGACGGTGCCGAGCGATCTCGACCTTCTGCCGCGGTTCTCGAAGCCCTGAGCGATCCGAACCTCGCTGGCATCATTATCTGCCCGTCGAATCCCTATCTCAGTGTCGATCCGATCCTGGCTGTGCCCGGTTTCGCCGACGCCATGCGCGCCAGTAAAGCACCGGTCGTTGCGGTTAGCCCGATTGTCGGCGGAAAAGCGATTAAAGGTCCGGCGGCGAAAATCATGGGCGAACTCGGCATCTCGCCTGATGCTGTGAGTATCTCGCGGCACTACGCGGGTTTGATTGATGGTTTCGTCCTCGACGCCACCGATGCCGATTTGGACGATCAGATTTCGATACCAACGCTGGTGGTCAACACGGTGATGCGGACGCTCGACGACAAGATTGCGCTCGCGCGTGATTGTCTGTCGTTCTGCCGCGGCCTCGTACGGCAGAAAGAGGTGTCGGGATGACGACTGCGATACCGGTCATCGTTCCCGTCAAGGCGTTGCACGATGCGAAGCAACGACTGTCGCCCGTGCTTTCGGCCGAGGACCGTCGCAATCTCGTTCTCGCGATGCTCGCTGACGTGTTCTCGACGCTGTCAGATGTCGAAACCATAAGCCGCGTGCTCGTCGTTACGCCAGATCAAGAGGTTGCCGCGCTTGCCAGCGCGGAGGGCGTCAGTGTTCTGAGCGAATTCTATTCGGGCGGACTGAATGCTGCCGTACAGCGCGGCCTCGACCATCCGGATGTGCGGCGGGTCGGTAAAGCGTTGATCGTTCCTGGAGATGTGCCGCTGGCGACAGTGGCAGAAATCGCCACGCTTATCGCGGCGGGAACTCGGCGCGATAATCCGCGCGTCACCATTGTGCCGTCCCGCGACGGCGGCGGCACCAATGCTCTCCTGCTCTCACCGTTGGATGTGATTCAGCCGGAATTTGGCCCGGACAGTTTCGTCAAGCATCTCGCGGCAGCTGTTGCGCGGCGGATCGATGCGGAAGTCATGCAGTTGCCCGGACTGGCAAGAGATATCGAGCTGCCGGACGACCTGATGGAATTGCAACGCCGTCGAAGCGGTTCGTCACGTTACGCGTTTCTTCGGTCAATTCCGAAATTGGACGAAACCAGAATGGGGAATTTGCCATGAGCACAGCGCAGGATATCCGTCTGATGCTCGCTGCTGCCGCG
>JAEYYQ010000312.1 GCA_023428365.1 Pseudomonadota bacterium
GGTATCCCGCGACGTGATCAGGAAGCGGATGCCGCTCGTCCCATCGCGCGAATGTTCGCCGCGATATCATGCTCTGGTGTCTTCGCCCCAGGGCTTGTTCAGCCGCAGGGGCAACAGACGCCGATAGGCTCAACAACCAAACTCATAAAGGAACGAAGACCGATGACGCTGTCTCGCCGCGTGCTTGCCCTTGTATGCGTGTCCGCCCTGTCCGCCCCGGTCGCCGCATGGGCGCAGTCGACAAACGATAAAGCAACACAAGCCGAGGCGGCAGCCATGTGGAAGCGGCATCTTGAGAACACCGACAAGCTGTTCGACCAAGCCCGCAAGGACATGGCGATCGTGGTGATCCCAACCGTCAATTTCGATGCGGGACCACCGCGCAACTTCGACGATGCGGCCACGCGGGATAAGTTCACTCGGCAGCACAGCACGCTTATGCATTGGCAGCACAAGACCGAGAAGGGCTTCGCGATGACCGTGGGGCAAGGCAAGCACAAGTTTGATTTCTCGGATACGGGCCCGCTGTTCCAGACGACGCGCGGCGCATTGGCGTATCAAGTGATCCCGGTCTGGCCCGGCGAGTACCGGCTCAATCGCATTACCTACCACGAGCCGCGCACGGCGTTGCCGGACTCGGACGCGCGTGCAAAATCGATGGACTATCAGAAAGACCTCGGCATGGCGACGCTGACCGAGACGCCGGATATCGACTTCAAGAAGGATGGGCCTTGGACGCCGATCACGCCAAGCGAGGACGGGCTGGGCGCAGGCTGCGAGGTCACGTTGCGCATTGGGGAGGGATGCAATGAAGCCGCGCGGGAGTATCGGTGGGTGGAGGGGGCCAAGCGCGCGTTCCACAATCGCGAGGCAGAGATGTTGCCCGTTGCCGGCGTTGCCACGGAACTGCTCTTCACGCCGTTGGCCACGATCACGCTGGAAGCGGGCGATGTGGAGCTGATGGATGGGTACAAGATGCCGGATGACCAGCCGGTCATGGTCAAGAATTCTTGCGGGGTGTTGGCGCGGGAATGGGTGTGCTCGCTGGAGTCGATGACGCTGGAGCGTTTGCCCGCCAGCATCGAGGATTTTCGGAAGGCGCCTTCTGCTGCCAGTTTCAAGCTGCCGAAGCTGGATGCCGCGTTGAAGGAGGTGGTTTATCGGGAGCCTAAGTATTACTTCGAGCCGGCGGCTGGGGCGCCTAACCTGTTTGAGATGAGGAAGTAGGGAGTTGGCGCGGCAAATAAACCAAAGGCCGCGAGCGGGTCTGTTCAGGTGTCGCTGAAAGAGCGCACGCTAGTTCAACGGCAGATCCATCGCTACGCCGCGCAGTTGTCTGCCTATGCGGGAACTGAGGTCGACCAGGGTTGGGGGGGCCAGGAAATCGCAATCCGACGTGCGATTCTGCAGAAGCGCACGCAGCTCCTGTTCTGCCTGTAGACCATCGGAGGCTAGGACGGCTGCCTTAAAGTGTGTCGGACCAACTAAACAACGATGCGAACAGACCCAGCGCAAACCGGACCTCCGAGAGTGCAAGTCCCGTGGGTGCAAAGGTTCGCGCAGATCAAATCGGGAACTACATGACAAGCGTCGGTATGCGCTTCAGGATTGAAGTTACTGGGAGGTGAAGAGGCAACTGCGTATTGGTGTGATGCCACGCTGAGGGGACGGAGATCTCCGTTTCGAGGTCGAGCCGCGAATTGAGCAGTCCGAACCCATCGATTTGGCCGAGAATGTCAATAATCTTGCCGCATTTCGGAGGCATGGCCACCTTCGCGCTGACAGTCACGATAAGCAACTCTGGTGCGATCTTCAGGAATTTCTGCCGGTTTGTGGCTTGGACGCCGAACAATGCCTCGGAAATAACGAGATTTCCTTTTGAATGGCCAATGAGCGTACGAATTGCCAGGGAGTCGTGAGAAAGAAGCGCTGCGACCATCCGAGTGTCTTTGCTGTGCTGTTGGAATGTGGCGCTTTCCGAGTTAGTTCTCCTTGGATTTGGGTCGGAAATCGCACCAGTTTCGCGCAGCCGGTCAAGCCATTCAAAGTTGTGTCGCAAAGAGTTCACGGCACCAAAAAGGAAGAAACCGCCCAGTGCCTCGGTGACTAAATCTGCGAGCCCGTAGCCCGAAACCACCGCAGCCACAGGCTTATCTAAGGCATCCGCCACGTTGCGGGCAAAGGCGGCTGAGCCAAGCGCCGAACTTCCAACTCCAGCAACAGCGAGAGTGTTCACAGATTGATGCTCTGCGACGAAAGCATCGACGGAAGAGCAGATGCTGACGCTTCCTTTTCCGCTGGGCGGCACGATGAGGATAGCGCCCTCGGCTGCCAAAGAAGGGCTGATGCTTATCGCTTCTTCATGAGTCAGCACGGCAATGTCGTAGAACAGCCAATCGAGAATTGCATTGCGCTGCCTGAGGGTTTCGAGATATGCCTCTGAACCGGGAGCTATGGCGCCAGCGGGCGTCGACAATGGGGCACTTAGAGCTCGCGCTTGGCTGAAAGACTGCAGAACACCGAGAGACGTTCGCATGATCGCTTTCCCCTGTTGTTGTCAACCTGAGCAACCGAACCGAATGCAATTTGAACTGATCTGGATCCAGATGTCTTTCAGAAAATAGCCGCAACGCAAGGCTGCGTCTACTCAAGATTTTTCC
>JAEYYQ010000410.1 GCA_023428365.1 Pseudomonadota bacterium
ACGATCCCATTGAAGAGCTCAAGCTGCTCGAAGCGATGAAGAAGGGCAGCACGATGGTCGTGGAAGGCGTGTCCGAACGCGGCACCGCCACGAAGGATAGCTATTCGCTCATGGGCATCACCAAGGCAGTGCAGTCTCTCGCCACGGGATGCGAATAAAGGGTCAGCCTCCCCGCAGGCGATTGCGAAGCTGAATATAGAGCGCGCCCTCGCCGCCGTGTCGCGCGTGCGCCGTCGTGAAACTCACCACGACCGCACGCATCTCCGGCTCAGTGAGCCATAACGGCACGTGACGTTTGAGAACGCCGCGCTCGCGCTGGCCATCGAGTTGAAACGGCTGATCTCTGACATCGCCCGGCCCGCCTTTTCCCGTAATCACGAGAACACTGCGTTTGCCCTGCGCGTAGCACCTCAGAATGAATCCCCGGAGCGCCCCGTGCGCTTCGCTGGCCCGCATGCCGTGCAGGTCGATGCGCGCTTCGATCTCGATCCGTCCGCCGGCAATCCGTTTGGCTTGTCGCCGGTCAAAATCGGCCAGCGGCGGTGAGGCCTTGCGGGATTTTCGAACGGCAGGTTCGGCGGGAATGACAGGTAACGTCGGCGCATGACCTGAGCGCGCCGGCGCGGGCGGCAACTCCAGGGGACGCTGAGGCGCCTCTGTATCTGTTTCGCCGGACTTTCTGACCCTGTCTTTGATCCGTACGGGCTGAATGGTCTGCGCAACAGACCCCCACAGAGCCTGATCTTCTTCGGTCAGATGCCGCTGTTGAGATCGTGGCGGACGGCCAGGGCGGCTCATTGGGTCCGGTCCGGTGGCACCGGATTCGGCAACAGAGCATAGAAATTACCGGCGTGTTTCGTCACGCCTGCACGCCGACCGGCATCGTCACCCGAACCGTAATAGATGTCGCCGCGCTCCGGTCCCTTGATGGCGGACCCGACATCGTGCGCAATCATCAGCCTTTGAAACGGAGCGCCGGTCGCGTCGAACGTCGTCAACGTCGGTGCAGCGACATAAATCGGCGTACCCAGAGCGTGCACGCTGGTGTCGACGGCAAGACTGCGGCCCGCAACAAGCGGCGTGTTGAGCACGCCTTTGGCGGCGCCCGCCTCATCGCCCACCAGCTCGCGGAAGAAGACGTAGGACGCGTTCTGCCACATCACACGCCGCCCGCGTTCCGGATCGTCCCTCAGCCAGCGGCCCAAGGCATCGAGCGTCACGTCCTGGAGAGCAAGCGTTCCCGAATCCACGAGATATCGACCGATTGACGTATAAGGATGGCCATTCTTGCCGTCATAGGTGATGCGCACCCGATCGCCATCCGGAAGCCGGATCACGCCCGAACCCTGCACCTGCATGAAGAACGCATCGACAGGATCGGCGAGATAGAACAGCTCCAGTCCCTGTCCAGCCAACGCACCCGTCTCGATATCCTCGCGCGTCGGATAAGGCACGTCGCCCGATGCGGTTCGCCGAAGATGTGTGTAGCCGTCGCCGACGGTCGCGCGGGCGGCCTCGTCGACCAGATTGATGAGATCCGGCGGACGCCGATAGACCGGAACCTGATACACGCCATCACGAACGCGAGAGCCTGCGACCTCGGGCTCATAGTAACCGGTCAGCAGACCCTGCGGGCGGTCGTGGACCACGCGATGCGGCGTAAAACGGGTTTCAAAGAAGCGTCGCGCCTGAGCCGGATCCGCCTTCAGGGCCGCCAATGCGTCCTGGCAGGCTTGAGCCAATTCCGGACAGCAGCGGGGAGCAGAAACGGCGAATGCCCGAAGCGCCGACGCGTGATCGTCGCTCTCCCAGCCCGAAAGATCCGCAAAGGTGATCGGCGCGAACTGTGCGTGTGCCCCGCTCATGAGCACCCCTGCACAAAACAGCGCGCGCGCCTGAAATAGGAAAAGGGCCGTCTGCCCACGGTCTCATCCGCTGCCGACACGCCCGATGCCCGCTGCTAATTCGGAGCTTGGGTCGCGATCAGCCGCCAGTTCGGATTGCGCGACGTCGTATCACGCGCAAACGTCCAGATATCCGTGACCTCACGAATACGCTGCGGATCGCCCGAGACGACCTCGCCGGAGGAATCGCGCGTGGCCGAGATAAGCTGGCTGACGAATTTCATCGTGACATTGGCGACGGAGCCTTTCAGCTCCGCTTCGAGCAGATCGGCCTTGTTGATGCCCACGAAGCTCTGATCGATCTGTTCGCCACGGCTCTCGCGGTCGTTGATCGCTCCGACGAAGCCGTCGAACACATCCTTGCTCAGCAGATCCTTGAGCATCTTGCGGTTGCCTTCCGCGAAGGCCGTCACGATCATTTCGTAGGCCTGCTTGGCGCCGTGGACAAATTGCTCCGGATCGAAGCTGGGATCTGCCTTGGCGATGGCGGTGAGGGCCTTTTCGAGGACCGTATTGCCACCTGCGAAGTTCTTCATACGGCTTTCAACATCGGCGACAGCCGTCTGTGCCTCACGCTCGGGGGCCGGAGCCTCGCGATCGCGGCGCGGCAACGTCACAACCTTGTCCTTGGCAGCGGCAGCGCGGTCGCGTGCTTCCTGCTGAGCACGGACCTGGCGCTCATAGCGGGCTTCTTCATCTCCCGTGCGTCGTCCAAGAACGCTACGCAGTTTAAATATGACAAAGACTGCGACGATCAGGAACACAAGGGTAAGGACGTCGATTCTGCCATCCATTGAGAGGCTGCTTTCCGTGGCAAGGACCAGATGACCACTTCATGTATGATGACGCAGCGGCAGGGTCTAGGCCCCTAGGCGAGGAAATCGTCGCCTGTTCGCTGCAACGGGCATGGCCCTTCAGTTTTTCAGCTTAGGCCATTGCGCGGCTCAAGCCAACCCGATTGACTTGTAGCAACCAATTGCGGCGACGAATTTGCGCCATACTGAGCGGCGACTGGAACGGGTGTCATGCGATTTGTCTTTCTGCTGCTGTTCATAGCCGCGCCCCTGCTGGAACTGGCCGTCCTGATCTGGGTCGGCCAGGCTATTGGTGTGTTCGCAACACTAGCGATCGTGATCGGATCAGCGATCCTCGGGATGTTCGTGGTCAGGCTGCAGGGTTTCTCGGTGTTCAATCGCATGCGCGAAACCGTTGCCGAGGGCCAGCCGCCGGTCCTGCCGATGACAGAGGGCGCTCTCCTTCTGTTGGCGGGAATACTCCTCATTCTGCCCGGCCTGATCGGCGATGCGATCGGGTTGCTGCTACTCATTCCGCCATTGCGGCGGCTGGCCGCCACTTGGATGATCAGTCGCTCCACGGTGGACGTGTCGGTCTACACACGAAATCCGTGGAACCGGACCAGCGAGAAGCAAAAGCCGGAAAATTCCAAGTCCGGACCAGTCATCGAGGGCGAGTACACCCGCGTCGATGAGCCGAGGAAAGATCGGAACGACCGCTAGCCGGCGCCGCATTCTGCCGGCCGCGAGTGCATTGCAGCCCAGGGAAGGAAGTGATAGCCACAGGGCCTGAATTGGCGGCTGCCCGCGCACAAGAGGATGACTTCAATGGCTGAGCAGGGGACCAACGGCAACGGTAAGGCGCAGGAGCCGGTGGGCGAGCAGCCTCCTGTGCAAGCGCGCGTGATGGGCCAGTACATCAAGGACCTGTCATTCGAGAACCCGAATGTTGGCAAGCTCCTGCAGGGCCCTGGCGACAACCCCAATCTGCAAATCGAGGTCAACGTCAACGCTCAGCGCGTCGGCCCGGACCTGTTCGAAAGCGCCATTGATTTCAAGGCAAACGCCACCAACAAGCTCGGCGTCATCTATGATCTCGAGATGGTTTATGCTGGCCTGTTCAAGATCGAAAACATGCCGCAGCAATCGCTTGAGCCCTTCCTGTTGATCAACTGCCCGGCTTTGCTGTTTCCGTTCCTGCGTCGCCTCGCCGCCGACTTGACGCGCGAAGGCGGCTTCCCCCCATTGCTGCTCGATCCGATCGACTTCGCAGGCCTGTTCATGCGCCGCAAGCAGCAGGAAGCGGGTGGTCCGGTTCCTAGTCCTGCCGCGAATTCCTAGTCGCACGCTCGTCTCGGTTTTTTTACAAACCAGACACGCCGCATCTGGCCGCGCACTGAAAGGTGCGCGACCATAGAAATGTCCGAAAAATCCCGTATCGGCACACGCTGAGGTTACTCTTGTAACTGAGGGGTTTCGGTCGACGTCATGTTCAAACGCACGCTCTGGCAAGGCCACGGGTTCACCCGGCTTGGCCTCGTTGCGCTCTTCGCGCTCGCTCTGCACACC
>JAEYYQ010000177.1 GCA_023428365.1 Pseudomonadota bacterium
TCGTCATGCCAAAGATGCGGAACTGGAACGGCGTCAGCAGCATCACGAAAAACAGCAGAACCAGCCATGGCGAATTGCGAAAGAACTGCGTCACCGCCCAGGAACTCTTGCGAACCATGGGGCTCAACGAAATCTGCCCGAGCCCCAGCACGAGCCCCGCCGTCGTACCGATTGCCATAGCCAGGAAGCTGACAGCAATATTGAGGATAAAACCGCCGAATTCGCCGGGCGGCCCCAACAGGATCAGCGGAGTCCACTTGATCAGCGTCTCGATGATGCCGGCCTGAGATCCTCCCACACGCAACTGCGCATAGGCTTCCGTCGCAAGGACGATGGCAACAAACGCAATCAGCGCGACCCTGAGTGCCCGCGGTGTAAATGTGCGCGCGCTGAAGCCGGTTTCGCCTGAGCCGGATTGCACGACGGGTGTGTGTGTCGTGACCGCACTCATCGCCCAAACCCCGGAACCGCCAGCGCCCGTTCCAACCGTGTCATCAGCCAGACGATAACGCCGACCAGCAGCAAATAAAACGTGAGCAGCGTCACCATCATCTCGAAGACATTGATACGATCCGACCAGATCTGGCTGGCGACAAACAGCGTTTCAGGCACGGCGATGGCGTAGGCCTGCGTGGTCGTCTTGGCGAGATTGACGAGGTTGTTATTGAGAGCCGGAAGGCAGACACGTATCGCGAGCGGCAGGACGACGTAGCGATAAATCTGCATCCGGTTGAAGCCGAGGGAATCCGCAGCCTCGACCGTCGACTTCTGAACCGCCTCGATGCCGGATCGGAAAATTTCGACGTTGAAAGCTCCCGCGAAGAACGACAGCGAAATCACGGCCCACTCAAAGCTGCCGAGCATCGGCTGCGAGATGCCGTATTGATTGACGATGCGCGGCATCATCGGGCCGAGCGCGAAATAGAAGAAGTACATCTGCACGAGCGGCGGCGTATTGCGGAAAAACTGAATGTAGCCCTGCACGCAGGCCTTCAGCACGCGATGCCGGCTTGTCTGCAACCAAGCACCGATGATTCCGATAATTACGCTGAGGACGATACAGATCGTTGCCAGCTTGATCGTCGTCCACATGCCGCGCAGCAGCCTGCCGCGCTCGAACTGATCGTAGAAATGGACGAGATTGAACCCGTACGTGTCGTGCAACGAACGCAGGGCATCCCAAAGGGCATCCATCAGGCCACCGTGAGCCGGCCCGGCTGCGGGCTGAGCGCGAGTTGATAGCCGCGGGCAGCACGCACCGTTGCGAGCAAAGCGTTGCAGGCTATGTAGATTGAATTTCGGATCGCGGTGAGGGCAAAAATCACCCTGCCGCGACCCGGACGGAAAAGAGGACGCAAAGCTACTTCTTGGCGTTAGCCGTTGCTTCCTTCAGCCAGTCGGTATTACCACCCACCCACTTCGTCTCGAGGTCCAGCAGCCAGCCGGACTTCAGCCAATCGGTCACGGTGTCGGCCATGAACTTACCCCATGGTCCGGTCGCATCCTCGGACTTCACGGCCAAGCCCCACGGTACCGGCTTCCACTCTGTCAGCGCGACAACGTCGAAGTTATCCCACTTCTTCTCCTGGGCCTTCTTCCAGACCAGCACGACATCGTCATACACGAAACCGACGCAGCGGCCGTCGAGAAGGGCCTGCTCGGCCTCCGGAATACCCTTGAAGGCTACGAGATCCTGCTGGGTGTATTTGGATTGCAGGTCATTATTATAGAACGCTCCCTGCAGCGCGCACACCGGCTTGCCCTTGAGATCGGCGGCGGATTTGATATTCGCGGCCTTGTTAGCCATGATCGCGACGCCCGAGGCGTAGTAGACGGGATCGACAATGCCGACCACCTTGCGACGCTCCGGCGTGTCGCTCATGGTCGCGATCATCAGATCGATCTTGCCCTGCTGCAGAAACTGCATGCGGTTCGATGAAACAACGGGCACCAGCTCCAGCTTGACCCCGAGCCGCTTGGCAACATCAGCGGCCATATCTGGCTCCATGCCAATGATCGCGCCCGATGAATCGCGCGTGCCCCACGGCGGATAGTCCGTCTTCACACCGACGGTCAGCGTTCCTTTTTTCTTGATGTCATCCAGCGGGTTAGCACTGGCGGGGCTGGTCAATGCCACAGCCGCGGCCAGTACTACGCCTAAAGTCGTAATCATTCGCTTCATGCCACTCTCTCCCTTTCAACAAGCACCCGAACTTACAGTCGCGGGAAGCTATCGGGGAGATAATGCACAACTTGAACACTCATCGAAAGATAAAGCTGCGCGCAAAGTTCGCCTAAGAATGCGGCAGCTACGTTTTTCGGACCTGGATCTCGCCGATAGCTGATCGCTGCGACCCTCCATCGGCCGGATCACGCTGTCGATTTCTGCAGCGGGCTGTGCAAAAGAAGCAGGCCATGCGCATGAAGATGTAGATCTGCACACTTAGAACGAAATTGACATTGACGTTTCCTCGCTGTCCCCTCGAAATTGGCACTTCGTGGTAGACCTGCTGATAGATGGATCGCGGAATGGGATCACTGGCAGATATCCGCGTCCTGATCGTCGAGGACGAGGCGATGCTGGTTCTCGAATTGCAGGATTTACTTGCAGACTTCGGATGTTTCGTCGTCGGCAAAGCGGCTCGGCTTTCCGATGCTGTCCAGTTGGCCACCTCAGCGGACTGTGATGTCGCGATTCTCGATATCAACCTGGGCGGCGAGCGCGTCGATCCGGTAGCAGATATTCTGCATAACCGCGGAATTCCATTCATCTTTGCAACGGGCTACGGAGGGGACGGCCTCAATGCGGAACACAGGTCCGTGCCCCTCGTCGAAAAGCCCTATGACAGCGAAACATTACGAGCCGCTCTGGTGCGCACGCTCTTTAAGGAAGCGAACTCCTAATTCATGATCCGCGGAAAAATATAATTCACAGTGCCGCGAAACCCACGCTAATGATCGAGCGATCAATTAAGGTGTACTATAGAAATCGCGCAATCGCACGGTGTGGCGCGCATGAAACGTCCTTCCACTGCTTCCGTTATCTCAGAAGCGCTTGATCAGGCCAGATCGAAATCAGGTTTCCCACCACAGGGCAGCCTGAACGCGGCTGCGGCTATCTTTTCACCCGGTACTGGCGCTGGAGAAATGAATGCCCGCGCACGTGCATTCGACTGGGCATCCACCCCACTCGGATCATTTGAAAAATGGTCCCTGGGCCTGCGTACAGGGTTCGGCCTCTGCCTCAATGCCGGGTTCCCCGCCGCTCTGCACTGGGGTCCAAAACAGATCATCATTTACAATGATGCCTGGAAGCCGTTCGCCGGAGACTCTCATCCCATACAGCTCGGACGTTCAGCCTGGGAAGCCCGGCCCATTGCCGGTGACTCATTAGCAGCTGTTTGCGAACAGGTACGTCAGAGCGGAAAAGCGAGCGTTCTCGAAAACCAGCACCTGTGTGTTTCGCGGCATGGAATTCTGGAGGAATGCTATTTCAACTTCACCTTCAACCCCGTCCCTGATGATACCGGTCTCGTCGGTGGCGTTCTGATTGCTGCGACGGACACAACAACCGATGTGATCTCCAAGCGCCGGGGGCATCTGCTGCATGAACTCGCACGACTGACGGCCACGGCCGCATCGACCGAACAGGTTTGCACCATTGCGTCAGACGTCTTTGGTGCAGGTCAGGCGGACATCCCCTTCTGTCTCACCTATCTCTTCGATGGCGATGCCTCTGCACACCTAGCTGGAATAACCGGCCTGCAGGCCGAAACCGCGGCCAGCCCATCGATCATCTCCCTCAAGCAACCCGGAGGGCCTTGGCCTCTACGCCGGATCTGGACTACCGGACGCGCCGAAATCGTTGCTGATGTCGGCACCCGCTTCGGCCTCCCATTGTCTGGAGGACTATGGCCCGAGCCAGCGCGGATCACCGTTCTGGCCCCGATAAGCGGTTTACACCCAGGACGGCCTGCCGGCGTCATGCTTGCAGGTGTGAGCCCACGGCGTCCGCTGGATGACAGTTATCGCGCGTTCATTGAGCGCGCTGCCTTCCAGCTCTCCGTGGCAATCGGAAGAGCCCGGTCACCTTTCGAGCAGCGGCGCCGTTGGGTGCGCCATAGACAGCGCCGGGCGCTGTTCAGCGCCGACACGAGCGACTTTCATGCCAATTCATTTTCGGCATTGCCGGCGGAGCGTCCGCGCGTGCTGGTCGCATCCTGGAATGCAACGACGCGCAGCACCCTTCAGATGCAGCTATCGAACGACTACGACATCGAAACGGCCACCGAAGCTTCCGACGTGCTACGATATACCGAAGCCCGGCAGATTGATCTCGTGTTGTGCGATGCAAGTGCTTCGCTGGGAGATGCGCTCGACCTGCTTGCGGAAATTCACGCTCATGAAGCCGCCCGCACGCTACCCGTGATCGTGCTGTCAACCGAATCCACCGAGGACGAAAGGATTGCTGCTCTCGAATCCGGCGCTGACGACTTTCTCGCGTACCCGGCCTCGACTAAGGGCTTGCTCACCTCGGTCGCTCATACATTGAAACTGTCTGCGCTCCGCCGCGAAGCCGCCGCGCGGGAAGCCTATCTGCGCCAGCGCGCTCAGATGCTGCATGACCGCCTGAATACGATCGTCGAAAACATGCCCGTCGGCGCCGCATTGATGGCGCCAGATGGTCGCGTCATCCACGCCAATCCAGCATTTCGGCGATATCTGACCCGGTCGGATCCGCCATTCTGCGACATCACCAGTAGTTGGAGTGCGCTGGATACGGACGGCCAGCCGATGGCCCGCTCGAACTACCCTCGCGCGCGGGCATTGCGCGGCGAGATCGTACACAATCAGCCATTCATGCATCACCCACCAGGACAACCTGCGCGCCATACGCTTGTCAGTGCAATCCCCATTCACGACGAGGATGATGAAGTTACATCGGTCATATCGATCATCGTCGATAACGACGCGGCCGTTCGCAGTTCCATGGCGCTTGCCGATAGCGAAGCAAAGCTCACCGCCGTTTTCAATTCAGCGACCGTTGGCTTGGCGCAAGCCGATCCGGATGGCCGCTTCACCCTCGTCAATGACCGGTATTGCGAAACAGTTGGCCGCAGCCGGGAGGAACTGCTGAACCTGCGCATGCAGGATATTACGCACCCTGATGACCAAGCCGAAAACACCGCGCTGTTCGAACGTATCGCCGAGACTGGAGCGTCCTCGATCATCGAGCACAGATACCTCCGGCCGGACGGCTCGATCATATGGGTCCAGAACAGTGTCAGCCTGGTACACGATGCCGCCGGTCACACCCTCGGAACACTTGCGGCTACCGTCGACATCAGCGAGCACAAGCGCGCTGAAGCTCAAATCACATTGCTAGCCGAAGATTCGCGCAGCCGGCGGGAGGAACGCGAAGCGCTTCTGCGCGCGTTGCCGGTTGGTGTTTTCATCGCGCATAATGCCCAGGGCACACAGATCACGACCAATCCGGCGGGCGCTGCAATTCTCGGCATCACTGCCAACGCAAACGCGTCGAAAACCGGACCCACCGGAAACTCATTACCATTCCGTGTTCTGAAAGACGGCATTGAAGTTCCCGGCGACCAGCTTCCCATGCAGCGCGCATCCAAACTTGGCCAGCCCGTGATGGGCGAAGAGCTCGACATTCAGTTTGCAGATGGGAAAGTGACAAATCTCTACGAGTATGCGGTGCCGCTACGCGACAGTGCCGGAACGGTGCGCGGCTGCATCGGCGTATTCGTGGACATCACTGCGCGCAAGCAGGCGGAGCTGCGCCAGAAACTGCTCCTCAACGAGCTGAACCATCGCGTAAAAAATACGCTCGCCATCGTCCAGTCCATCGCGGCACAAACGCTTCGCGAAATTCCGGAGCCGCGTGCTTTCAAGCAGGCGTTTTCAGCGCGGCTCATGACGTTGTCGCGCGCTCACAACCTGCTCACCCGGACAGCCTGGCAGGGCGCACCGCTTGGCGACGTGGTGGCTGCCGCACTGGCGCCATTCCACACCGATAGCCATTCACAGTTTCACGTCCAAGGGCCGACGGTTCTGTTGGAGCCCAACTCAGCCGTGACGCTCAGTCTCGCACTTCACGAACTCGCGACCAATGCCGCGAAGTATGGCGCCCTATCGAAACTGGCAGGACGCGTTCGGGTTGTCTGGTCCATCACAGATGCAGCCGTGCCCAGCGGCAAGCCTATGGTCGAGTTTTCCTGGGTGGAGCGGGGTGGCCCTGCTGTTCGTCCGCCCGAACGCCGGGGCTTCGGCACCCGGCTGGTCGAAGCCAGCGCGGAGCAACTTGGGGGACGAATTACATTGGAGTATAAGCCCGAAGGTTTCGAGTGCCGCTGTGTGTTACCGCTTCCGGATATCCCTACGGCTGAAGTTCTGCCAGCCCCTTAGTTTTCCTGGAAACGGCGCTGCCAAGCGCGGCGCTCTGCAATGCTAACGTTTCTTCAACGCCGGGCAGTAAAATCACGCGCGCAAATGGCCTCCTGAGCGGGCAACTGCACACCACGCAGTGATCGGTTGCATTCCAAGTTTCCTCGCCGCCGAACCACCAGGCCTCTATTAAAATCCGATCCCGCCGCCCCCATCTCGACACAAGCCTCTCAAGAAGGATAACGGCACACATGCGGTTACCTGAATTCTCTGCGCTGAAGGTTTCCCCAGACCTCGCAACGGCGGAGCGGCAGGGCATGATCCTCGCGATCATCCTACGCACCGTGATCCTGCTTGTACTGTTAGGGATCGTGATCAACTGGGTCAGTATTACCGGCAATTACTCGGGAATACTTCTTCTATCCGCCTTCCTGTCGCTCGGGTTGGTGCATTACCTCCTGATCCGTCACGGCTTGGAGCAGCGCTGGCATCGCTTGCTCTTCGTCACATTCGACATCGCGGGGATCGCATTGGCAGCGCTGTTTATTCCGCTAACAGCAGGTGGAGATGTCCCACAGATCCTGGTTTTCCGATTGCCTTACGTCTTCAGCCTGTTTCTCGTTGTAGCGATCTCCGCACTGACGCTGACACCCAGCGTCGTGATATGGGCGGGTGTGGCTTCCACCATCGCCTTGTGGACGACCTTCAGCATCATCGTTGCCGGAATGGAACGTGCGATCTCGTGGGATGCGCTTCCGCGCAATCCAACCCGCGAGCAGTTCCTATCGGTATATCTCGATCCGGACTTCGTCGGACGAAGCTCGCGGTTGATCGAAACGATCACCTTGCTGGGTACATCGCTGCTTTTGGCTGTCGCCGTCGCGCGCGCCAGAGCGGTGGTGATCGCTCGCGCGCAAGCGGAAGAACAGCGCGCCCAGGTACATAGCGTGTTTGGCCGATATGTCCCCGAGAGTGTTGCCGAGGAAATCCTCAAGGATGGTGGCGTTCTCAATCCGACCCAGCGGACCGCAAGTATCGTATTCGTCGATATCGAGGGTTTTACGACGATGTCGGAGGCGCTGCCACCAGACAGACTGATCTCCATTCTGAATGCCTATTTCGAGGCCGTGACCGGCATCGTCGAGCGACATGGCGGTGTCGTCGTGAACTACATCGGCGATGCCGTGCTGATAGCGTTCAATATGCCCGTCGAGCGCAGCGCCTTTGCGAACGATGCTGTGGCCTGCGGTGCTGCTCTCCTCGATACCGCCGCGAGATCCCAGTTTGCCGGCGAGACTCTCCGCATTCGCGTCGGCATCGCAACCGGCCCCGTCGCCGCCGGCAGCGTCGGAGGAAACGGCCGTCAGACTTACACCGTATACGGCGATACCGTGAATCTGGCCCAACGCCTCGAGAACGAGAACAAGCGGCTTGGCACCCGGATGCTGATCTGCGAAATGACTGCCGCACGCGTGGCCACATCGCTGCCCTTGCGGGAAGTCGCAATTGTCGAGGTCCGAGGGCGGACACAGCCAGTCCGCCTGTTTGCTCTCGCAGCGTGATGTTTTTTCAGAGGGGCGATATGGAAGCCGACAACATCATCGAACTGCTCGGGCTCACGCCGCATCCGGAAGGCGGCTATTATCGAGAGACGTTCCGCGATACCGCAGCCGTCAGCGGACGCGCCTGTTCGACTGCCATTTATTTTCTTCTGAAGGAGGGGCAGGTCTCGCATTGGCATCGCGTCGACGCCGTCGAGATCTGGCACTGGCATGCGGGCGCGGCTCTCCAGCTCGACATTGCGGCGACACACGAAAGCGGCGTTACCACGCACACGCTAGGAAATCACTTGTCCGTCGGCGAACGGCCTCAGGCCATAGTCCCGGCAGGCCACTGGCAACGCGCACGCAGCCTTGGAAAATGGACACTTGTGGGGTGCACGGTCGCGCCCGGCTTCCAATTCGAAGGTTTCGAACTTGCTGAGGCTGACTTCAAGAGCGATCCTTCGGCCATCTGAGCACACATGAAAATCTGTGTGGATATTTCGATTTTTCACGTTATGCACAGACACGTGTAGCGACTTCATCACTGCGGCGCGTGTGCACCAACCTCTGATTCGCCCGTAATTGCGGCTGATTCGCGTCCCTCTCTTCCGCAGTTCAACCTGAAATCCCCTCACATCCCCTGACTTTCCGACGCGCCTGCGTTGATCGCGAGCCGGCCGACGCGCTACCAAAATGGTGTGCGGGGCTGAATGGGGTACAGCGTGTCCCGACTGTTGAGATCAGTCATCGACGGAAGCAGGAGGCTTCCGTCAGTAACGGAGGGACTTCCCCAGTGTTGAAGTCAGTTGCTTTCAGTCTTGTTGGATTGGCCGTGGCCGGATCGCTCGCCACAGCCTCACCGGCGTCAGCCGCGGGCGGTTATCCGCCCTACGGCAGCATCAAGGACGCACCACCGCCAGCGCCCGTTTACTTCGAACCACCGGCCGCCAATTGGGGCGGCGCCTATCTTGGATTCCACGCCGGCTACGGTTGGGCAGATTCCAGCTGGAACTTCCGCGAACTCAGCATCTTCGGCCTTGAAGGCGAACGTTTCAGCCGTGATGCACAAGGCTGGTTCGGTGGCGGACAGATCGGTTATAACTGGCAAAGCGGCAAGGTCGTCTGGGGCCTGGAGGGCACGCTCTCCGGTTCGGATATCGACCATTCGTCCACCAATCCGCTGGACCCCGATCAGCGTGTCAAAACTGAAATCGACATGATGTGGTCGATCACCGGCCGTCTCGGATACGACTGGGGTGGACTGCTGACCTATGTGAAGGCGGGCTATGCCGGCGCCAACGTCGAAATCTCGGCGTTCGATCCCGACACGCTGCCGGATCCAACCCGCGCCAGCAAGAGCAGCACGCATAACGGCTGGACGGTCGGCGGCGGCCTCGAATATCTCGTGTCGCCCAACATCATCCTCGGCCTGGAATACACCTATACAGACTTCGGCGATAAGACGACACGCGGCCTGGATTCCGAAGGCGACGTGTTCGCTGTCAAGAACGATGTCACGATGCACGCTGTGATGGCGCGCTTCAGCTACAAGTTCGACAGCCGCAGCTATTCGCCGTTCAAGTAAGACGGTCACAATTCGGCAAGAGGGCACAGGACGGGTTTGGACCTTCCCCCACGGAGGCCTGGATCCGTCCTAGTTTCGACCGCTCACGGCGGTAGAGACGTGCAAATCAACTAGCGCCCGCGCCAATTCGGCTTGCGCTTCTCTACAAACGCGCGCTGCCCCTCAATGGCATCCTCACTTGCAAGCATCCGCTCCGCAGCCGGATAAGTTGCCGCCATCGCGGCTTCGAGATCCGCGCAGGCCAGACTTTGCAACATCACCTGCTTGGACGCCTGCAGCGCCAGCGGCGTCATCTCCAGGAGTTCCGCGGCCACGGCTCGGGCTCGGACCATCAAATCTCCACGCGGCACGACCTCGTTGATGAGGCCGATCGCCTGTGCCCGTTCAGCGGAAATGCGCCGGCCGGTCAGGATCAACTCCATCGCCTGCTTCAACGGAAGCTGTCTCGCCAGCCGCTGCAATCCGCCCCCACCCAAGGCCGCCAGCCCGACCCGCGGCTCAGGCAATGCGAATTGCGCGTGATCCACTGCGATCACCAAATCGCACGCGATCATC
>JAEYYQ010000193.1 GCA_023428365.1 Pseudomonadota bacterium
GTGTAGCCGTAACGTTCCTGGATTTTGCCCTCGAGCTGCTCACGGCGGCCATTGATCTGTGAGAGGTCGTCGTCGGTCAGCTTACCCCACTGCTCCTTGACCTTGCCGGTCATCTGTTTCCAATTGCCGGCGATACGATCCCAATCCATGGAATCCTCCTGATTTATGGCTGAATCACGTAGACTTGGGACCTCTCGACTGCACTCGCCGAGCGTCCCGATATGGTTAGAACGCAGCTTATGCATGTCCAGTTCCCGGTCGTGCTTAGGTTGCGCCCGATACAGGCCCCAAAACGGCGGCGAGTTGCCGACAGGCAGTCGATGCACTTGGGCGTTGAATCCCTGAGACGGCGGCGCTTGCATTGTTTTCCGATCTGCAGGGCAGGACAGAGTGACGAACGAGCTCACGCGTTGACCGAAGTTTCAACATTCGACTCCATAGTGCGCTGCAAAGTGCGACTATCGCCAAGTGGTGTCGGAACGGGACAGGTGCAGCTCTCCCGACCAAGAAGGCTGTTCCGTCCACGTATGATCGCGGCCGGAATCTAGTCGGTAGGGTAGTCATCTTGGGCTTCGCAGGCCGATACGAGACATGATCCAGATCCGCCCGATATTACTCACGCTTGGCAGTCTGCTGTGTGTGCTCGCCGTTTTGATGCTCGTGCCGGCGCTTGTTGCGGTCAGCGATGCTCCCGGCGAGTGGATCGCTTTTGTCGCCTCGTCAGCCTTCACGCTTTTTGTCGGCGGCCTTTTCGTCTTTGCCGGTTACGGACATCGCAGTGTTCGCGTGGGTGTTCGAGAGGGATTTCTGCTGACGACGCTATCGTGGGTGGTCGTCACTGCGTTTGCGGCCGTGCCATTCACCGGGCTCGGTCTGTCGTACACCGATGCTTTTTTCGAAGCGATGTCCGGCCTGACGACGACGGGCGGAAGTGTGATGACCGGGCTGAACAAGCTGCCGCATGGAATTCTGCTCTGGCGGGCGCTTCTTCAGGGTATCGGAGGCCTTGGCATCGTCGTGATGGCGATCATGATCCTACCGTATCTGCGCATCGGCGGCTTACAGCTCTTTCAGACGGAAAATTCGGATCGATCCGAGAAAGTCCTGCCGCGCGCCGTCGAAATCATGAAGGCGATCACGAAGATCTATTTCATTCTGATGATCGCCTGCATTACGTTATTCATGCTGTTTGGCATGTCGTTATTCGATGCCGTTTGTTATGGCTTGGCGACGGTTTCGACCGGCGGCTTTTCCCCACACGATGAAAGTTTCGGTTTTTGGGCGTCTCCGTCGCTCGAACTGATCGCGATCGCTTTCATGATGTTGGGAGCGATGCCGTTTGTGGTTCTCGTCAAAGCGATGCACGGCGATTATCGCGCGCCCTGGCGGGACGCGCAGGTCCGCGGTTTTGTAACGTTCCTGTTTGTCATGAGCATCGTTGTCGGCGTCTGGTACTCAGTGACGCGCGATGTCGAACTCTTCACCGCTTTACGATTAGCCGCTTTCAACGTGACTTCCGTGGTCACGACAACCGGATTTGCCAGTGGCGATTATTCGACGTGGGGTCCATTCGCAATCGGCATATTCTTTCTTCTGACGTTTGTCGGCGGATGCACGGGGTCAACGACTGGCGCTATCAAAATCTATCGCCTGCAGATGGCGGGCCTGGTGACGCGAGGGTATCTGCGCAATCTCATCAGCCCCAATCGCGTGATGACGCTCGTCTACAATGGGCGACGCGTACCAGAAGACGTGCCTTTTGCGGTTATTGCATTTCTTTGCGTTTATATGGCCTCGGTCGGTGTCGTCACGGTCATATTGACGGCCATGGGGCTCGATTTCCTGACGTCGGTGTCGTCAGCCGCTGCAGCAATCGGAAACGCGGGGCCGGGCCTAGGCGAGATCGTTGGTCCGGTTGGAAACTACTCGTCGCTCCCCGTAGGCGCAAAGTGGGTGCTGGCGGGAGCCATGCTGCTGGGCCGCCTCGAATTGTTCACGGTGCTGGTGTTGTTCAGGCCGGAGTTCTGGCGCTAGCGCTGACGCCCTGGGCTTGACGTCAAAGCGCCGTCTGCTCTAGCTGAAGCATAGAGCGCTCCCCTGCATGAGAAGCGATAACGTCCCAACCCGCACACTTGTCCCGCTATGTTGGCCCAGCTCGCACCCTTTGCAGCGGACCGAAGCAGATTTCTTGAAGGTGAAGGATTATCACGATGGCCAACTGGTCGAGCACTGCGCCGCTGACGTTCTGTCATCTGGCATCACTTGAGGTTGGCCCGCCTGATCTTATCGACATGATGGCCGAGGCTGGCTTTGCGTCCACCACGCTCAGGATGCGTCAGACGGCCCCCGGTTCGCCCGCCTATCCGTTGACGGATGCCGCTGTCCGACGCGCGACGAAGGAGCGGATCGCCGCGACCGGAGTCGGCATCCTTTATACGGAGGTCGTCGCCCTGTCGCGCTCGCTCGATCTGCAGGAAATCGAAGCATTGTTCGAGGTATCGGCTGACGTTGGCATAACCCGCGTCGTGACGGCCGGAGACGATGAAGATTTCTCGATCGTCACTGAGAAGCTGGCGCAGGTGTGCGAACTGGCGCGACGGTTCGGAATGATCGTCGAGCTGGAGTTCATGCCGTTCCGGGCGGTCAAGTCGCTGTCGGATGCGATGCAGGTTCTCAAGGCGGCCGATCAGCCGAATGCGCAGGTGATGATCGATGCCTTGCATTTCCGCCGGTCCAACAGCTCAATTGAAGAACTGAAGGCGCTTGATCCGAAGGTGGTCGGCAGTTTTCAGCTTTGCGATGCTCCGGCCCAAGCACCGGCGGATCTCATGTATGAAGCCCGCAACGCGCGTCTCCTGACGGGCAAAGGCGGTCTCAACGTTGACGAGATGATGGACGCGACGCCGACTGATGTATTACTCGCCGTGGAAGTCCCGCTGGCGCTCGAGTTTCCGAATCTGAGTGCATTGGAGCGCGCCAAGCTGACCGTCGTCGAGACGCGCAAATTTCTGGAACGCCGGGCGCAACGCTGAACGGCACAACACGAAGTCTGGGAGCAACATTCATGTCAGAACCCGTTAAGTGGGGTATCCTCAGCACGGCCGGTATCGCGCAGGGCCGCGTCATTCCCGCAATGCAGGCCGTGCCGAATTGCAGTGTGGACGCGATTGCTTCGCGTAATGAAGACAGTGCGCGTGCGGTTGCCGACAAGCTCGGCATCAAGCGCGCTTACGGATCTTACGAGGCATTGCTGGCCGATCCGGAGATCGAGGCGGTCTATATTCCGTTGCCGAACCACATGCATGTGGAGTGGTGCACGAAGGCCATGGAAGCCGGCAAGCACGTGCTGTGCGAGAAGCCGATCGCGATGTCTGCTGAGGAAGCCTCCTCGCTGGTCGCAGTTCGCGACCGCACCGGCAAGTTCATCGAGGAGGCTTTCGCCATTCGCAATCACCCTCAGTGGAAGGCGATGCGCGATCTGGTGACGTCTGGCGAAATTGGCGATATCCGGTACGTGCAGACCACGATGTGCGCCGACAATCGCAATCCGAACGACATTCGCAACAAGGCCGATGTCGGTGGTGGTTCACTGTACGACCAGGGCAGTTACTGCATCACCGGCGCTCGCTATGTTTTCGGCGAAGAGCCGACGCGGGCGGTAGGTCTCATGGACATTGACGCCACGTTCAAAACGGATCGTCTGACGAGCGCCATTCTTGAATTCCCCAGCGGGCAAGCTGTTTTCACCGTCTCGATGCAGGCGGGCCCGAGCGGTGGCGGTTCGCACCAGCACTTCTCTGTCGTGGGCTCTACGGGATGGATCCGTGCCGAGTTTCCGTTCGCGCATGGCACGCCGACGGCCTGCCGGCTGTTTATCGGTCACGACAAGAGCGTCGGCACCAAGCCGGCGCGTGAAATAGACTTCCCTGCGATCAATCAGTATTCGGCACAGGGCGAGCGGTTCTCACGCCTCATTCGCGGCGAGAACGTCGAGCAGTTCCCACTTGAGACTGCCATCAATAACATGCGGGTGATCGACGCCCTGTTCCGTTCGGCGAAGGCCGGGGGCTGGGAGAAGGTGTAGTATTTCACAGGGTCATCCCGGTGCTACTTGTCGAGATGACCCTGGATATTGCCGAGCGCTTAACCATTTCAGCGCTCGGCAGCACTGCCGGTCGCAGGGGCTCTCAATCGCGCGTCGCGGATGCTATGATTGCCGAGTAGATCAGGCGCCGTTTCAGCCGCCTCTCAGGCAGATGCCCACGACCCATGGATATTCGGCAACTTCAGTATCTGGCCGCACTGGCCCGCGAGAAGCACTTCACGCGGGCGGCGAAGGCTTGCAACGTTTCGCTGCCGACCCTGTCCGGCCGCATCCGTCAGCTTGAACAGGAGCTTGGCGTTCCGATCGTCGAGCGCGGCCAACGCTTCCATGGCCTGACCCCGGAGGGCGAGCGCGTTG
>JAEYYQ010000550.1 GCA_023428365.1 Pseudomonadota bacterium
GCGGCGGTGGAGGAGGCGGCGGCGGCTTCGGTGGTGGTGGAGGCGGACGCAGCTTTGGTGGGGGCGGCTACGGCGGTGGCGGCTTCAGTGGCTACCGAGGCGGAAGCGGCGGTGGCATGAGCAGCTATCGCGGAGGCGGCGATTTTGGTGGCGCGCGTGGCTTCAGGGGATCTGGAGATAGCGGCTATCGTGCTTATCGCGGCAATTCAGGCGTTGCGACACGTCGACCGGATATAAACAGACACGTCGGTAATCGGGACGGCTTCCGACGCGTTCGCCGCAATGGCCGGATCGTCTTCGTTCCTGTCGGCGTAGGCTCCTGGTACGACGACGGATATTACTATTACGGTGGCTGCGAATCTCTTCGCAGACGCGCCATCGCGACGGGCAGCGGCTACTGGTGGGCGCGCTATCAGGATTGCATTCAGTAGGTTGAATGGATTGCTGACCGGCATACTCCCGCAGACTTGACGAGTGTGCGGGAGGTTCGCCCGATATCGGCAGGAACAGCCAGCGCTACTTGAGCGGCACTGTGACCCGCAGCTTGCTGCTCACGTTTGGCTGTTCCTGATTGATGCCCTCAACGCCCGTGGTCACACTCAATGAGTAGGCGTTCGGATTTATGAACGTCACACCGGCACCAGCCGACCGTGTGATGTCACTCCCGCCACCGGCATCGAAATCCGGCGAGCCAACGGCAATATCAGTCTGGTACTGCAGGAACGGCTCAAGCGTCTGGCCACCGTCCAGCGTGAAGGACCGGCTCACCCGCGGCGCGACCGTCACCGCGCTCTGGGTGGCAGAAGCATTCCCGTCAGTGGCATTAAGATGTTCCGTTCCGTGACTGAAGGCGATCGTCGGCGTGAACTTCAGGCGATCAATATTCCAATTGCCGCGCATCCGGGCCTGAACCGAATTCTGCTCCGCGCCGAAGCCCTCGCCCGAGACGGAGCCTGCGCTTTGTCCCCATTGCGCCGTTGTGTCGAAGGTCAGCGCCGGAGCGGGCTTATATGCAAAATAAGTTGCGAGCGTACGCCCATGCTCCGAAAGAACGTCGGAATTTCCGACACCATCGCGAAAATCCATGGCGACGCCAACCACGGTATTGCGGTTGAACTTGTAGTCAGCACCGACGCCGCCGCGCAGGCTCTGGTCGGGAGCGAGATTGGCACTCGATGCGTTGAGGGTGGTCCAGACATCGAACTTGTTATTGCGCGGGCCGATCGTGGGCTTCGGCATAATCATTCCGTCGGGAGCCAGGGCCTTGGCTTCCTCGAACCGCCTGAGCATCGTTTGATCGGTGAAGGTGCCGAGGTGTCCGGTACTCATCTTCATCGAGAAGTTTGAGTCCAGCGGCGAGAGCGCGAACGGCGCAGCCGCCCATTCGTTGGAAATCCACGATTGACCAGCCAGTCGGCTATCGAGCCGGCCATACGCCGGGTCATTGGAAAACAGTTGCTGCAATCCGGATTGACGCGCCGAACCGATGCACGTCACGGCAATACCATCCGTTGAACTCAGGCAATCGTCGGCGTTCGCGGTGCTCCCGGCTCCGCCCGCAATCATTAGCATCGTCAGGGCGACGCACACATTCCGATAGCAAACTGCCATCCCACCCCCTTCGGCCAGGATCCCCTTCATTGAACATCTCGCGATAAGCCGAGCGCTTTAGGGGACGAGTTTGGTGAAGATACGGCACCCCTTCGAGCGTCCCGACGGCGGCGCGAACCGCTTGAGACTTCATGCTCGGGAACATGCGCAAATTCGCGAAGGGGCTCAACCCACGATGGCGCGATCCACGCTCAAGTCTTCGTGTGATGGCAGCCGTGCGATGCGTGGCCTGTCAAATGGTTCAGTTGAACCGGTACATCAAACCAACCGTGCCGCCATAGAACAACGCGTCGGAGTCAGCATCGATGCGGCGGGCATCGGCATCCGCGACGCCCGAGAAATGGCTGCCCGCTTCGGCAATCCCATTGACGTAGAGCATCATCCCGCTCGCCGTCAGCTCCATATTCGGCGCAATCTCATACGATACGCGCGCGCTCAGCTCGACGAACTGAGCAAACTCGGTGGAGTCGTGCGACTTCCGGAGACGATTATCGGCGTCATCGTCGGACGAGAAGCGCGATTTCACATCGACGAAGTTAGCGAGCAGGCCGCCCTTCACAAAGCCCCCGAGCTTGAAGCCCGGCGCGATGTACGTGTAGCCCTCGATGCCGATTTGCAGACCCGTCGCCCAGTTCGAAACGTCGAGCTTCACGCGATCGACATCGTCGTCGCCGGGATCATAGTCGCTGTACGAGTCGTAAGCTGCTGTCCTCAGCCGCTCGTCGACAATGATCGTGCGACCACCCGCAATGAAATTGAAACCAGGACGATCAGGAGCACCGCCGAAGAAATATGCGGCGCTGTCCGTCGAGAAAAGCGAACTCCTGAACTTCGCCTGCAGAGTATCGAGCTCGTTGGAATTACCTGTGTTGATGGTGCTCGAGGGAACGTAAGCCGCATCCGTACCGCCGCCTGAGGACGGATCCATTCCCGTTCTCAGCAGACTGGAATCAAAGCCCCAGGCTCCGAGCACGCTGTAAACGGTGCGCTGCCCAAACAACCAACCGTCGAGTTGGAGACGCAGGCCGCCAGCCGTCGAGGGATCGAGGTCCGAAAACGAAACTTTGAAATAGGGATCAGCGCCACCATCGGGCACGGTCATCAGCGCGTTGCCTACGTCGTGGCGCTGGAGAATGACACCTTCCAGGGCGACGCCGGCAAGGCCGAACTGCGGGTTTGATTGAGCATGCGCCGCATCAACGGCAATCGCCAAGGCTACGGCAACACCCGCGCCAACCACAACCCTAGATTTCAGCATGTCTAAACCCAACCCTTGCGGTTGCGTAACCATGCAACAAAAGCCGGTAACGGACAAGGATTTGGCTGCCACGGAAGAGAACTCGGCCTAGGCATGTACCGAATCAGCAACAGTCTGGAACGCTGCTCAAGCCGACGGCCTGAATGCAAACGCAAGCCCGGTGAAACAATCTCAAGTTGTACGCCGCCGTGGGATATCGATCGGCAGGAATTCAACACCCGATTGCTGCACCGGCTGCGGATAAAGCTTCATCAGATCCATGACATCATTTGGCATCCCGACCGTCACCGGCAGGCCCAGTGACGCCGCTTCGGCAGCGGTCAGAGCGTAATCGTGCGTCCACTGCCCACCTGCCAGTTTTGCTGCGAGCGCTTCGGCCGTGGCCTGATCGAGGCGCGGCGTGAGCAGTTCCACAGCGCCGCGCTTGACCTGGGCCAGCGCCTTTTCGCCAACATCGGCGAGAACCAGCGTGAGATCGAAGACTTCGGCGATCGGCTTTGAATCGCGCGCTTTGACGATGCTTGCCGCCGGGAAGCCTGCGATCTGCGGATCAATCGGACCCAGCATGGAGAACTCGCCCATGACGATCTCGTCAGCGGCCAGCGCAATCAAAGTGCCGCCCGACATCGCGTAGACCGGAACGTAAACTGTCACTTTGGCCGGATGCGCCTCCACGGCTCGGGCGATCTGCATGGCGGCCAGCACCAGCCCGCCAGGAGTGTGCAGGATCAGGTCGATGGCTCGATCTGGCGGAGTTTCCTTGATCGCGGCGATGATAGTTTGTGCGTCTTCAAGGTCGATGTGACGGGACACCGACATCCCGAACAAACTCCGCTTCTCCTGCCGGTGGATCATGGTGATGACCCGGCTGCCGTGAGATTTTTCAATCGCTGCGATCGCCTGACCGCGACGCACGGCATACCAGCGCCCCATCAGCAGCGGCTGCAAAGCGAACACGAGAAGAGCAATCCAGAAGAGAGAGGAGAAATCGGGCATGTGGGGCGTCCCCTGCGGTCGAAACTCGGCGAAGGCGTCATAATACACAGCAGGCTGACCGAAATCAGCCTATCAGCTGACAGCGTTTCCTCTTCCTTTCAATGCGACACACGAAAAGGCCCGTCCGCAGGCAGTGCGGCGGGCCTCCGTCCGGCGACCGGACATTCCAACCGGAACGGGCGTGGGAGGGGACCCGCTGCGGCTGGGAAACGTCGTCGATGGTACTTGTCAGCCGTCGAGCTGACGGCTCATGGCCTTGGGAAGATCTGCCCCATCAACGTGGGCCAGATCGGTAGCGTCACCCGTCGGACCAAGGAGCGCGTGCGCTTCGGCATTAGGGACGACCGGAGCGGAGCCATCTCCCGCTTCCGGAAACACGTGGCGATCGGGAGAACGCTTTTGCGAGGTCGCGGCTCCGCCCTTGCGGCCGAGCTCACGATAACCTTCGGAACCGAGCTTGCTGCGGCGGGCCTCTCCGCCTTTGCGGCCAATCTCCTTATAAAATTCACGCCCACGCGCTTGAGCCGTCGCAGCCCCACCTCTTCGACCAGCTTCCTCGACCGTCATTCCACCCTGACCCGACCGGCTCTTTGCCATGACACACCACGCTTTTTAAGACTGCACCTGAAACACATCCCCCCTTGGCGAAAACACACAGAAAATCGACTTAAGCCCGCAGGAACCCTCCTCTTCGGTTACCGAGATCAGCGCTCGCGATTGCGATGCTCAGCCCTGACTTCGCCGCCTTTGCGGCCGATCTGGCTCATATGTTCTCGGTTCCGGCTGACGGCTTCACCGCCCTTCCGGCCGATCTGGGCATAAAACTCGGGCCCGTGCTTGATGCTGGTGGCCTCGCCACCCTTGCGACCCAGTTGCGAGTAGCCGTCATGGCCAAGCTGGCCGCGACGCGCCTCGCCACCCTTGTGGCCGATTTCCTCGTAGAAACCGCGGCCATGGAGGGTGGAAGTCGCCTCTCCGCCTTTCCGGCCGGCTTCTTCGACCGTCATCTTGCCTGCCTTGCGCGCCGTCATAAGCACCTCACCACCAACGCGATACGCAACAGCAAACTCGCTTGCGTGGCGAAGGTTCCGGTCCTCACGGAGGACGTCCGACAAGCTATCGGAGCGTCCATTGAACGCGTTTACAGTGCATCAACCACCAATTATCTTGACGAGACAATAGCAATAAGTCGTACGCACCCTGCTTGCGTTTACTGCGGCGGCAGTTCATATACGAACATCGAATTCGCTTGGAGCGTGATGAAATGGCGGCTGGCAGCCGCACAGAGCTTAAGTCCCCAATGCGTTATTTGATGGTCTCGGGGACTGGGCCCCGAAACCGGTGCTGCTACCTGGTGTGCGGGAAGTGACATGGCGACTGGAACGGTTAAGTGGTTCAATGGCCAAAAGGGCTATGGGTTTATCCAACCTGAAGAGGGCGGAGCTGACGTGTTCGTCCACATTTCGGCTGTTGAACGTGCGGGACTTTCGACTCTGAAGGAAGGTCAGAAGGTTTCTTTCGAATTGGAACGCGGCCGCAACGGCAAAACGTCTGCCGTTAATCTGCGCGTTTCCTGATCGACTCTACGCGAAGTGTTATTGACCTCGGGGCCCTAGGCACCGGGGTATAAGTGCGCTTGTTTTTCCGGCGCTGAAGGGAGGCCCATGGCCAAGGAAGAGGTTCTCGAATTCGAAGGTGTTGTCAGCGAAGTGCTGCCAGATGCGCGGTGCCGCGTCATGCTGGACAATGGCCACGAAGTCATTGCGTACACGTCTGGACGCATGAAAAAGAACCGCATCCGCATTCTCGCCGGTGACCGCGTTACTGTTGAGATGACTCCCTATGACCTGACGAAAGGTCGGATCAACTTCCGCCACAAGGATACGCGAGCGCCTGTCCCAAGCGGACCGAGCGGCGGCTATCGCCCGCAGCATCGGCGCCGCTGAGCGACGGCCCATCAAACGATCCCGGCCCGGATGCCCTCATCCGGGCCGGGTTTTTTATGACGCCGCCATCTTTTGTGCGGAACGCTCTGCGCCACTGAAGCGTGGTTACGCGCGAGGCGCGAATCGCGTAATTTCTTCATTCGTACCAGCCAGTTGTCGAGCCACCGGCGAGAGAACAAAAGGGGTGCTTATGCCGCTTACGCGTCGGCACATGCTGGGCCTAAGCCTTGCGGCAGCGACGAGCGCATTTGCTCCGCCAGCGCTCGCTCAACGCTTCGTCAATCACAGCGGCCTTCGCGCAGGCCAGTTCATCTGGGAGCCCGCACGCCCAGCGACGGGAGCCGTCTTGATCCTGGCGTCCCGACTGGAAAAGCTCGTCCACGTCTACAAGGATGGCGCGCTGATCGGCATCTCGACCTGCGAAACGGGCGACGCACAGCGCACCCCCATGGGCATCTTCACCCTGAGTGACGGCGAGGACGCCGACCCGGGACCGGAACTCGCATGGACGGCAACAGCCCTGCACGCCGTCAATCTCAATGCCAGATCTCCCGATAGCATTCGCATCCCGACAGCATTCGCGGGCCTGTTGCGCACGGTGGCTCTCCCGGGCTCAATGCTGGTCATTACAGACCGTCACACGGAGCCCAATCTGACCGTGCAGGCGCACGACCTGCTGCCGATCGAACTCGGCAACGAATCCCTGCGTCGGTCGCGACTGATGCCCCGCTCGTTCGATCTGACCTCCAGGGACGACACGATTGCCATCGTCATATCGCGTGCGGACCGGCAGGCGACAGTCCTCCGCAACGGCATCGTCGAACGTCATGTCGGCATTACGATCAGACAGCCGAGCGTCCCCCTGGGCACGCACGCCTATGCTCTCTTAGGCACGAATGAAAACGGACAAACGATACGATGGCTCGGGTTTGGCCTCGGGCGCAATAATCGCGAGCCGCATATCGCGAGTTGGCAGGGGAGTTCAGCAATCCAACGAGTTTCCCTGCAAGACGCCCAAACCGCATCCGAAATCGCAAGCCTGCTGCATACTGGAACGCCGTTGATCATTACCGATGCGGCAGCAGGCGAAGATTGGCGTTCAGCATCGCGCGATGCCGTTGTTCTGGCAGCCGCGGAGCCCATGGTCAGCCAAATCAAGATCAGGGGTACGGATCACGCTGAGGGGTCACAGCGCCATCCCAACGCTTTGGCCAAATCCGCGCGCGAAAGCGGCAACTGACATCGTTTCAACGGCCGGGCAGGACGACGACACGCGGCTTGTCCGGTAGAGTGGATCGCGAGACGACAAGCGTCGGAACCTCGCGTTGCTCAACTTCAAAACTGTCCCTGACCCGACTCAAAAAGCGTTCCAGCGTATAGCTTGAGAAATAATGCATCGGAATAATGAGCGGAGCCTTCAAGGCTTTCAGCACCTCGACCATCCCATCGAGATCCAGCGTGTAGCTTCCATCGACCGGAACCAGAACGACATCCATCTGGCCGATCTGTGCGAGCTGCTGAACCGTGAGCGTATGATGCAGGTGGCCCAAATGCGCGATGCACAAGCCGGCTACCTCAAAGACGAAGACTGAGTTTCCGTAGACCGACGTTCCGCCATCCCACGTGCGGATATTGGTCGGCACGTTGCGCACGCGCACGTCACCGAGCGTCACATCATGTTGAACGGCGCCGCCATCCGGATTCCAGCCGCGCAACACATACCGGATGCCAGGATCAGGGCTATTGGTGAAATGAGTATCGTGGGCCCGATTCATCGTGGCTATGTCGGGAACGGCGCGCGGGCGCACATAATCGTTATAATCGGTGGCAATCCGCACACCGCCGCCTGTTTCGATCTGGAATGTGGAATGCCCTATGTAGGTGATGCGCACCTCGTATGCGTTTTGCTGAGCCAATCGCATAGAGACGGGTTGAACGAGATAGGGCGCCGGTAAATTTTGCGAGAGGGCAAGGCAGCGATCTGGTGCGGCAGCCAGCGCCATATCGGGGCCAACGCGCAAGATCGACAGGACCATAACAGCCAAAAACAGGCTGACACGCACGCGCATAAGTCCTCCTGGTCTGAACCTGTTCATCCTAGGGCACGCAATGCAGCTCTGCCAACTCGGCAAAAGCAGCCCTCAGACGCGCGAGTGCATCGACAGCTGCTGCCATATCTGCCAAACACGCGACAAAAGTGAGCCTCATGTCGCATCCCACACATCAGAATCAAGCTCCCAGCCCGCAAACGCAGACCCCTGCACCGAACCCAATGATGGACGGCGCGGCGTGGTTCTTCGTTGCCCTGGCGATCGTCACGGCCGGCCTGCTGCTGTGGTTGAAAGGATCGGACGCCTTGATGCGGGCACTGACGCACGCCGCAGATCTCTTGCTCATGGTCGCTCCGATGATTTTGGTGGGCGTGTTTCTCGGTGGCTTGGTCAAGGAAATTTCTGACCCTAAGAAAGTCGCACCTATCCTCGGTGCGCAATCCGGCTGGAAGGGTCTCATACTTGCCACCGCCCTCGGCGCTGCAACGCCTGGCGGGCCGTTTGCGGCCTTTCCGATTGTTTATGCGCTTTCACTCGCTGGGGCCGATGTCGGCGCGGTCATTACGTTTCTAACGGCGTGGTCGGTTCTCGGATTGCACAGGCTTGTGATCTGGGAATTTCCGCTGCTGGGAACAGATTTCGTACTCACGAGATTTCTGGCCAGTCTCCCGCTTCCGCTGATCGCGGGACTATTCGCGCGAGAACTCGTTCGCTATCTGCCGAACATCCCGATCGGACGTGACGGCCCTCCGGCACGAGGTGGCCGATGAGCTTGTCTCTCGCGATATTGCTGATTGTGACCGTGCCGGTCGCGATCTACGCATGGCAGCGCGATCGTCGTCACATCACGGGAGCGGCGCGTTTTACACGCCAGGAGTTCGTGCGGATTATCGTGCGATTGCCGTTTGCTCTGGTTGCCGCATCATGCATTGCCGAGCTTGTGCCGGAGCGCATCATTGCATCCGTTCTGGGCGCAGAAACCGGTCTCACCGGTATTATCGCCGCCTCGGTCATGGGTGGCTTGTTACCGGGTGGACCAATCGTTTCCTTCCCGATTGCGATTCTATTTGCACATCAAGGCGCGGGCGGCCCTCAAGTCATCGCGCTGATTACGGGATGGTCCGTCTACGCCTTTCACCGGGTCATCTCGTTCGAAGGCCCGATCATGGGATGGCCGTTCGTCGGGCTGCGTTTGGCTGTGTCCTGGTTTGTTCCATTGGCCGCCGGCATCCTGGCGGGCGTGCTCGCCAGTACATTCGGCCTATCGATCAATATCCGCTAAACGGCGAAAATCAGACGCGCTCAAAACGGATGACACCTTTTTCATCCATTGCACGATTGACCAGTCCTTCTGTTTCGAGCCGATGCAAATGGGCCAGCGTCTCGGCCAGCGCCAGATACCATTCCCCGCCTTCAACAGCGCGTGCGAACAGAACTTGCGAGACTTCGGTGCCGGTCATGGGGCGATCGAGCGTCTGTATCGCCTTGTCGAGACGCTGCTGATGATGCCGCTGAAGCTGCGCCACACGTTGATGCAGGCCAGTAAACGGCAGGCCGTGCGACGGCAAGACCAGAGCCTTTCCATCGAGCTTGCCGAAGCGCTCCAGAGAGTCGAGATAGTCGGTCAAAGGATCACAGAACGGCTCGCCAGCAAACACGCCGACGACCGGCGAAATCCGCTGCAGCACCTGATCGCCGGCAATTAAACTGCCGCGATCGGCGCAGTGAAATGAAGCGTGCTCGT
Organism: Pseudomonadota bacterium; assembly: GCA_023428365.1. Taxonomy (GTDB): domain Bacteria; phylum Pseudomonadota; class Alphaproteobacteria; order Rhizobiales; family Hyphomicrobiaceae; genus ZC4RG25. The sequence goes on from JAEYYQ010000550.1 coordinate 9,607, forward strand.
CGGCATGCCCATCAGCCGTAATGACAGCCCAAGTCCGCGATCCGGTTTTAAGCTCATCGCCGTCCTTCAGGCGATGAAATGACAGCGGCGGTTCCCCAAACAATTTCTGCAGCGGCCCGCGCCGTTTTGTGTACGCATCAATGTGCGCGGGATCGCAACCATGACTATTCAAGAAATGGATCGACTCCGCGCTCGTCGTCTTGTCACGTGCATCCGACGTGACCCGCGCCCACAGCCAAGCTGAACGGGTCGCATAGAACGGCACATCAAACCGCTTGGCAAACCAGCCCGCCAGACCGATGTGATCGACGTGACCATGCGTTGCGATCAGCCGTCGCACAGGACGCCCCCGCAACGCGCCAACAGCAAGTTTCTCCCAGGCCTCGCGGGTTTCAGGTAGGTCGAGACCGCAATCAACGACACTCCAGCCGTCAGGCTCTTCGATCAGCCAGACATTGACGTGATTGAGCCGTACCGGAAGCGACATGCGGGCCCACAGCACACCATCGGTGACCTCGATGGCTTCGCCCGGCGCCGGCGGTTCCGGAAACGGCAGCACAATGTCATCCGCGACATCAACCCCGTCCTTCATGAAGCTCATCCTTTCCCGAGCGCGCGGCCGCGAAATCAGCGGCGAGCGACGGCGGCGGGAATGGCATCCCGGCTCAGTCGCGCATTAGGCGACATTCACCGCATTCTGTGTCGTTGTGCAAGGCACAATGCGACGGACTGCATTGCACCAGTTGCAGGACGCTCGACCCTAGAGTTCCCGCGCATCCAGATTGAAGTTCTCTCCGGGAAAATACTTCGCGAGCCGAATATCCGCCGTCCGGGCGTGCGCTTCCATTCCTTCAAGCCGCGAAATTCGCGCCGTCGCGGCCGCCACGTTTCGCGAGGCCTCCCGCGTCATGCGCTGCGTCGTCACCACTTTGATGAACTTATGAACCGACAGTCCGCCCGTATAACGCGCCGCGCCCTTGGTCGGCAGGATATGGTTCGTGCCCTGCGCCTTGTCGCCATACGCCACGGTCGTCTCCTCGCCGACGAACAGTGACCCAT
>JAEYYQ010000643.1 GCA_023428365.1 Pseudomonadota bacterium
GTCAGAAATTCGCCTTCCGGCATTTCGATGCTGGCGCTGCCCAACGCCACGACAGGGCCATACGTTTTCCGCAGCTCACGGATCTTGAGCTTGGGTTGCGTCACTGCGTTCAAACCTCATCGCCATAGGTCAAAGCTTCGGCCGGCAGGCGCAATCAGCCTGCCGACACCGTTCGATCATGGATTCTTAGAGATCAGCTCAGAATCCAGGCGTTGAAGCGCTCGATCTCCTTGTCCTTGACCTTCGACCAGAAAGCATCGTCGAACTGCTTGCGGGTCTTGCTGTTTTCCGGAGATGTCGGGAGCACCTTCGCGCGCTCCGGATCGATGTACTTGTAGGCTTCGGGCAGCGTCGGCCCATAGCCGAGGGTCTTCGTGTATGCGGCCTGCTTTTGTGCATCGGTGGCGAACTTAATGAATTCGCGGCACATATCGGCTTTCGGCGAACCCTTCAGAATGGTCCAGCCTTCCGGAGACCAGAGCTGCTGGTTCCAGACGATTTTCACCGGAGCGCCATCATCGATCGCTGCCTGAACGCGCGCATTCCACGCCGGGCAGATATCGACCTCGCCACTCTTGAGCAGCTGCGATGTCTGCGCACCGCCGGTCCACCAAACCGATACGTTCTTTTTGAAGGAATCGAGCTTCTTGTACGCACGATCGAAATCGAGCGGATAGAGCTTATCGGTGGACACACCGTCGGCCATCAACGCCTGTTCGATCGTGTCGAACGGATGCTTCCGCATTGCACGACGTCCAGGGAACTTTTCGACGTCAAAATAATCAGCCCAGGATTGTGGCGGCGCCTTGCCCTTCCCTTCGAATGCATCGGTCCGATAGGCCAGCACCGTCGAGAACACGTTCACGCCGACAAAATAGTCGTTCTTGTATTCGGCGGGCGTCGCTTCAATGCCCGGCGAGGTGATGTTGAGTTTTTCGAGGTAACCGCCGTCCGCCGACTGCAAGCACGCGGCCATCGAAAGATGAGCCATATCCCATGTGTAGGTTTTGGTATCGACCATGCCTTTGATCAGGCTGGTCGGCTCGTGCTGGCCTTGCAGACCAATGGCCTCGATGCCCGTGGCGGCTTTGAATGGTGCGTAAAACGCGTTTTTGAAGGACTCTACGTATGGACCGCCGGGATCGCGAATGACGATCCGCTTGTCCTGCGCAGAGGCTTGCTTCCAGAACGTCGGCACCATGACCACTGCCGCACCACCGGCAAGAACATGACGACGTGTCAGATCAAGTTTTCCGAGACGGGTCGGATGCTTCTTTTCGCTCATCATAGTCTCCCTTTTTAAACTTTGTATCCATGGAGCTGGCTGTAGCTTCTGCCAGTTGAAGCCAGCCGTCAATTGCTGGAGAAAGCGATTTCATGGCTGCGCGAGAAAAACTCAGCTTTTTCTCTTCGCGCGCTCCTCGAAGAATTTACGCATCTCCGCCTGCGGCTCACCGGACTCATAAGCCGCGGCTTGAATGGCGGCGCCTTTCTCGAACGCGTGCTCGAAATCAGCCTGCGTCATCTCGCGGAGCCACTGCTTCGTCAGCTTCATGGCGACCGGAGGCTTCGAGGCCAGGAGGTTGGCGACCTCGATCGCCTTCGGCATCACATCAGCGGGCTTCTCTACGAGGTGATGCAGCAATCCGATCCGGGCTGCTTCCTCGGCGCCGAACATCCGGCCTGTCAGCGTCATCTCGGTGGCGTGTGACAATCCAATGCGATGGTACATGAGCATCGGCCCGAGAACGCTGGCGATACCGGAATTGATCTCCGGTTGTCCCATGCGCACGTCGCGGTGCCCAACCCTCACATCAGTCAGGAGAGAAACCTGATACGCGGAACCCGCTGCCACGCCATTGAGCGCAGCGACGATCGGCTTATCGAGTTTGCGAAATGCTTCGTAAAAACTCTTCCAGGTGTAAAACCAGTCTTTTCCCTGGGCCGCACCCTGAAACTTCTGCGTCTCGTCGAGATCCTGCCCGGCGGAAAATGCGCGGTCTCCGGCGCCGGTCAGAATGATCGCGCGGACTTGCGGGTTCTTGTTCCATTCCTCAAGCGTGGCGGCGAGTTCCATGCGCATCGGAGTGTCCCACGCATTCAGCTTCGCGGGCCTGTTGAGCGTCGCCGTTCCGATACCGTTGGAGATATCAGTCAGGATTGCATCGGACATGAGATCGTACCTTTCGCAGTCACTTCGATTGAGAACTTCAGGCGGGAAGCAGTGTACCTATGTTGGCGGCCTCCGCAGCTCGCAGTGCGAGGGCGGCGACGGCAAGATCGGCGAGCGCCATGCCTTGAAATGTGAACACCGCGCGATCCGTATCGCGCGTTCTTCCCAGATCCGGATCCTTGGCAAGATCGCTCAAATCAGCGGTGTAGGGACCGTCCGGGGTCAGCTTACGATAGGCCGCGCTTGCTGCTGCCTGCGTGCGATCGTCAACGATGACGTGAGCAAACGTCTCAAAGCCATGGGGATGCCAGGAGCGCCCGAGATCCACCAACGTTGCGAACGAACCCGGAGATAGCCACTCAGGCCTCAGAAACGGCTCCAGCCCCGGCGCAGCTGGTACGCTGCTGACGACGATATCCTGCTCGGAGATGGCTGCACGTGGATCATCGGTCGTGCGGGCTTCAAGCCCCATTTCCTTGGCCGCGCGCGCGAGTTTTTCGGCCGATGCCTTGCTGCGACTGTAAGCTGTCACCGTGGAAAGCGGGAAAATTTCCTTGAACACCCACAGGTGTGAAAGCGCTTGCCCACCGCACGCAATAAAGCCAATGCGATGTGAGTTCTGCCGTGCAAAACGCCGGGCCACGACCAGACTGATGGCTGCAGTCCGCGCTTCGGTGATCCACGTCGCATCCATGATGGCTGCGGGCATCCCCGTCACGCCATCATTCAGGATGATGACGCCGCCGAGATGCGGCAAGCCACGCTCCGAATTGGACGACGATAACCCGATCACCTTGGTGGCAGCCATCAGAGGCGCCGGTGCAGAAAAACCAACGGCCATGATCGACTGAAACAGCCGGCCGTCGGGCAGCACCTTGCTGATCTTTGGAAAGTTCTGAGCAGCGCCCTGCGCGGCAGCTTTCAAAGCCGTCTCGATGGCATCGGCCATGTCGCGACCACTTAGTCCGAGGCTTGCGACAGCATCCCTCGAAAGATAGCGGATGCTTACCTGTGACCCTGCCACACCTCAGCCTTCCTCGATCTCACTGATCCCTAGCTTCGCCTAAAGTCTAGAATTCAGCAAGACCGATCGTATTCATTCGAGCGGAAGACGTGTCCGGGCCTCAGTAGCCTCGCTCGCGGCTGACCAGATTTTCCAATGTCTGACCCGAACGGTGGCGGGCAAGCTGCCGCAAAGTATAGGCGATAATCGACTCCGGCTTGCTCTCGGCCGCGTTGTGCGGCGTCACCACCACCCGCGGATGCGTCCACAGCGGACTTGCCGATGGCAGCGGCTCGGTCTGGAACACATCGAGAGACGCGGCATACAGCTCACCGGAATTGAGCGCAGCCAGAATATCCGTCTCCACCTGCAATCCACCACGCCCGGCGTTGATCAGCACCGGCCCCGGCAACCGCGAATGGCGTCCACTCCGAGACAGTTTCCGGAACAGATCCCGGTTGAGAATGCCGTGCGTATCCTTAGTGTAAGGCAAAACGCACGTCAGGATGTCGGTCCCGGCAAGAAACTCATCTAGTCCATCCGCGCCCGAGAACGTCTCGACGCCTTCAATGGTCTTGGCGCTGCGGCTCCACCCCCGGATCTGGTATCGGAACGTCGACAGGGCATGAGCAGCACCAACGCCCATGACACCGAGCCCCATGATCCCCACCCGGACCTCATGCGCTGCCGGTTCAGGACGGTATTCCCACACCTTCGATCGCTGCAGCTCGAGAAACTCGCTCATCCGCCGCTGATGAAACAGCACTTGCAACGCGATATATTCCGCCATCCGCGCGGTCAGATCCGGATCGACATAACGCACGACCGGAATATCCGGCAGCTGAGGATCGAGAAACAGATGATCGACGCCGGCACCGACCGAAACAATCAGTTCCAGATTCGGCAGCGTTTTCAGAACTCCGGCCGGCGGTAGCCACGCCAGCGCGTACGTGATGTCCTCAATACGACCCGCATCCGGCCAGATGCGCACGTCGAGGCTGGGATCCAGCGCGCGCGCCGCATTTGCGAACAATTTGGTCCGCGCGCCTCCGATAATCAGCAGAGCCATCGCCTCGATCCCCCGTATCTTTCAAATTCCGTCTGATCAGCCCGCCACCGCGCCGCGATGGGCAACGGTCAGATCGAAGGCTGCCGCCAATAGCGCCTTCGTATAATCCGTCTCCGGCGCGTTGAAGATCTTCTCCGAAGACCCTTCTTCCACGACCTTGCCATTGCGCATCACAATGACATGGCTCGACAGCGCACGGACCACACGCAGGTCGTGACTGATAAACAGATAAGCGAGGTTATGGCGAGTCTGTAAGTCACGCAGCAGATCGACGATCTGTGCCTGGACCGACATGTCGAGCGCGCTTGTCGGCTCATCCAACATGACGAACTTCGGCCCCAACACCATCGCACGTGCGATGGCGATACGCTGACGCTGCCCGCCCGAGAATTCATGCGGGTAGCGATCCTGCGCATCCGCCGGCAGCCCCACCTCCGACAACGCCTGGGCAACACGCTCACGACGCTGCTGATAGCCAAGGCCCGGCTGCTGGATCAGCAAACCCTCCTCGATAATCTGGCCGACCGATAGACGCGGCGATAGCGAACCGTACGGGTCCTGAAAGACGATCTGCATTTCCTTGCGCAGCGGCCGCATTGCGCGTGAATTGAGACCGTCGATGCGCTTGCCGAGATACGCAACCGGCCCTTGCGAGGATACCAGC
>JAEYYQ010000645.1 GCA_023428365.1 Pseudomonadota bacterium
ACCTCACCCATCTTCACTTCGGCCATGAAGCCGGCTTCCTCGCGGATCGGATTCATGTGGCTGAGCATGATGTCGGCATTCGCGCCGATCTCCGGCAGCAGGGCGACGAGGAGCGTGCGCTCCATATCGGCAATCGTCGCGTACTGTTTGTTAGCCTCAAATTCCCGCTTCGATACCATCGACAGGTATTCGAACAACTCCGAGCGCACCTCGTAGCGGTACTCGCCCTGCACGGGCTGCCGAACCGCACCGATGGTCGCTGCGGCGTTCATCACACGCCGCACGTCCGCAGCGTGTGGATCGTCATCGTGGAAGATGATTTCCGCCGTAAAGCCGTCGACCGGCGTGATCGGACGCATTGCGCCCAGCACAAACCGCGCCGTCTCCAGCTTGTGCGGCATCAAAGCGGTGTCGATGATCGCTTCGAGCTGATGGGCTGTGCGCCCCTTGCTGCTCGGCACATCCGACAACGGCGAACGCACGGCGTTGGCGCCGAATAGACCAGCCATGAAGATCAACGAGTCGAGGCCGATAGCGATGGCCAGCGACAGATAGGCCAGTCGGTTTTCGTCCTGGAATGCGTTGACGTTGACGACAAACCGATGCGCTTTGTCATCCCGATTCAGTTCCAGACGGTTGATCTTGGCGCGCAGGTCGTCCGTGTCCCGGCTCGGCAGGCCGCTATCGGCGAGGCACTTGCGCGCGAAACCGAACAGCGCATCGGCCGTCTGATACTGATTGAGACGATTGCCGCCGGCGCATTCGGCCTCGAACGTCTTCAAGCCGGTATTCAGCCCAAAAACGACCGCCGCGGCTTCACTCGCCTGCTTCGGGTCGCAATCGATGCTGCGCGCGCGGCTCTGCGTCGCCGGCGTGCTGGCCATCGCACTGACAAGCTGGGTGCAAAGCTGCTGCACGCCAGCAAGCCGCTCCGCGGTCGGCTCCTGCCGGAAGTCGGCCCGCGCACGCTCGAAGGTGGGAACCATCCGGCTTGGGTCGGTGCGGGGACCATCGCTGGCCGACGTCGCGTCGCTTGCAAGCTGGATACGCTGCTGTGCCGTGTCCGCCTCGCCCTTCAGCTTGGCCAGATCGCCATCGATGTTGGTGAGTTCGCGCTCGATCTGGGCGATGCGCCCCTCGACACCACTCAGCCGCTTCTGCGCGTCGTTGGTCCGCTCTTCCTTGATTTTATACTCATCGCGCAGACGGCCAAGTTCGGTCATGCGCTCGCGATACATCGGTCCACGGCCAGCCTTGCCGGTGCCTTCGACGCCGCGATCCTCCGCCATGGCTTCAACGCGCTTGGCATCAACGTCTTTCGCCTTGGCGTCGAGTTCCGTTTTGTGCTGGGCGTACTCCGCAGCCAGACCCGGCCGGTCGGCCTTGATCCGCCCCAGCTCCTCAGTCAGCGACGTCTTCTTGCTCTGAAGCGCGACCTGGCTGCTTTGCGCCGTCGTCATGCGCTCCTGCTGCGTCGCAATTCCGCGCCGCCGCTCCTCCATCTGCTGCAGGAAGTAGCGCTCGATCTCACTTGAGGCGTCCGACGCATGACGCGCCAGAAGGGTCAGCTGGCTGTCGTAGGCTTTCCAGCCCTCGCTCGCAAACAGGGCTTCCGCCTCGCTCAGCCGCCGCGTGGTGATGGTCGTGCCAATATCCGACATCACGCCGGAAACCTGGTTCTGCGCCCGCAGCTCGGCGGCGCGCTTGCGTTCCTCGAATGGAAAGATCGAAGTGAAGAAGCTATCGAATGAAAAGAAGACCGATGTGCCGATGCACGCGACCAGCATCACCCACAGAACGGCATTCCGTGCGATCACGCGCGCGCCCTGGACATACGGCACGGCGATCTCGCCGCCTCGGCTGAAACTGAAAGCCGCCACGCCCAGCGCCAGCAAAACGAGGGCGAAGTACATGGCGATGGTCTGGAACTTGTCCCAGTCGAACCCGAAGTCAGCGGTCCGCGTCCAGCTCACCGCACCGAACTGATGCAGCAGCCAATAGAATATCGTGCCCACGATCGCGAGCCCCAGCACCATCCCGACGGCGCTGTCAGCCGCTCTCCAGCGCACTCGTCCGCCTTCCGGCCGATGGCTCATGCCGGCGGCGAAGCTTTCACCAATCAGCCAAGAGACGATCAACAGCACGCCCTGGATGCCGAATGTAATCAGCAGAGATGTCAGCGGCTCGCCGGTGAAATTGCGCATACCCTCCCAGGTGCGCCAACCGGAAGCGATGGAAAGCAGGATTGCGGCAGCACCAAGCAGCGCGAGCTGCCAGTTGGAAAACATCGCTTCTTCGACGATTTTCCAAAGCCGCGCGAGAAATCCGTTGCTGCGCAGTGCGTAAAGAACGACCGCGACGATCGCTACGGCGATGATGACATCGCGGTAGGCGCCCAGATCCAGAGCACCGACAAACGCCATGACGCTATCCGCGCCTGCCTTCAAATCCATGCCTGAACTCCCCGCAGTTCCGACACCATGATGTGTCCCGGCAGACTGCTATTCGAACTCCGTGATCCGATCGAATTCCGCCTGCC
>JAEYYQ010000006.1 GCA_023428365.1 Pseudomonadota bacterium
ATCGTCACTTTCAGCACCCGTATCAGGCCCGCAAACTGGCTGGTACACATCCCAAAACGCCTAGGCCGCGCCATGTTGGCAAAGTTCGCGCCAATCGCAAGCGGTTTCATATGTCTTGGGTTACTTCCCATGCCAAGCGGATGTGACGTCATCGCGCAGCGCCAGGAGCAGCTTGAGCGGACTTGAAGCCTCAAACGGTGCCAATGCAAGGCGTCTGACGCCGACGTCCTGAAGATGAACGGACGACGGTTCGGGGAGCCTTTCCACCTGCTCTGGCGGGACGAGGTCGACGACAAGTCGAAGCTCGGCGGGCTCTTTCCACGGCATCTCAACGATGCCGACACCGCGAACCTCAAGCCGTCCGCGGATTGTTGGCGGGCATCGCAGGAGTAGGCAACCGTCGATGGCTTCGACGATAACCTGATCATCCGCAACAAGGATTGCCTGTTCTGGGATGACTGCGGACGCCGGTTGCATGAGGCAACGTAACGCCAAGTCGGATTTGCCTGTTCCGGGCGCACCCCTGATCAACGCAGCACGGCCCGCCAGCGCAATTGCCGTACCATGCAGGAATTCAGGACCGGGCCCTGCCACGGTGGGGGTAACTCCTCGTCTGCGGAACACATGGTTTGCCAGCGGGCAGCCGGACTATGAAGCGCGCACCCAGCGGCGGTTCATCCGCGTCTGCCCCCGGAGCCATCCGATTTTCCGCCCAGATCTCACCGCCGTGCGCGAGGACGATCTCTCTGGAAATCGACAAGCCGAGGCCCGAATTGTTGCCGCGACTGCTCTCGGCCGTCGGTCGGTACGTGTAGAACCGCTTGAAGATCTGGTCGAGCGCTGTCGGATCGATGCCGGGTCCGTCATCCTCGACGCAGAGTTCGATGTAGCCGTTTCCGCGCCGCGCCCGCACCAGAACTGTACCTTCTTCGGGTGAGAACGAAATCGCATTATCGATGACGTTGGTGATGACCTGAGAGAGACGGCCTTCATGGCCATTGACCACCAGCCGATCGTCCGCGGTCGACGCCTCGATTTCCAAGGCAATGCTCCGCCCAGTGTCGCTGAGCACGTCTGAGAACGTGGAGACGATGCCGCCAAGGACCTCGCACAAGCTGACCGGTTCACTCTGCTGACGCGCCAGTTCCGCGTCCAGTCGCGAGGCGTTGGATACGTCAGTGATGAGGCGGTTCAAGCGTTTCAGCTCGCTTTGAATCTGTATGATCAGCTGCTGGCGCTGCTCCTCGTTCCGGGCGTAGGTCAGCGATTCCGCCGTAGAGCGGGCGGCGGTCAGCGGATTCTTCAATTCATGCGCGACGTCCGCCGCAAACTTCTCACTGGCCTCGATCCGCCGGAATAAAGCCGCTGTCATATTGCGGAACGCTGTCGCCATCTGGCCGACCTCGTCGGTGCGATGAGCAAGGTCGGGCAGATTATGCTGCGCCGAGATGTTGCGGCTGACTTGCTCGGCGGCCTCGGACAGCCGTCGCATCGGGCCTGCAACCGTTCGCGACAGCAACAGCGTCGCGGCGATGATCGCAACGAATGCGAGCAACGCAATCTTCAGTACGGTCCAGCGCTCCTGATTGATCACGTCGTCGATTTCGCCGGGCTTGCTCGACAAGAGCAGCACACCCTGCACCGAACGGGCGCGCTGAATGGGAACCGCTATCGACACGATCTGCTCGCCCTGGTTCGTCAGCAGCAACATCGGCGTGGTCGTACCCGACATAGCCATCCGGACTTCGGGGTAGAAGTTACCGTTGGCGTTGCCGATTTCGCGATAGACCGGCAGGTCGGCGTTCAAGAACAGCTTGGTCAGGCGCGTCCACAGGTTCTTGGTTCTGGGCTTCGACTGAGACGTTCTGGGCGTGGCGACCTGTCCGCGCGACAGAAGCTGCGATGAGTCGGCGACCAGCGTGCCGTCGCGACCATAGATGCGGGCGCGATTTTCGGTTGGTTGGACCAGACGGCGCAGAATAGGCGTGATCCGCTCCGGCCGAATGGAGAGCTGCAGCGACGCGAAGCTATCGTCCCGGAACGGGATCATCGCATCTTCGGTCGTCATCAGCCGGTCAGGGTCGAGAACAATGCGCTCGGTATCGACAGAGGCGTTCGCGGCGATGGCTGCGGCGATGATTTCGCCCTGACTTTTCAGGCTTTCGCGCTTGGCATCGATCAGCCAGACGTTGTGCTGGCTGAGATAAAGGATGCCGCCGACCAGGATCAGCAGTCCGAACAGGTTCGATACGAGAATCCGCCGCGCAAGACTGCCGGTGACGAGCTGCATCGCACGGCTACGCATCACGCGCTCGCCCGCAACGACCAGCGCGCTCCTCACCGGCTGCAGCGCGTAGTGAACTCTCAGTACATAATCCCTGGTGGCCTGCCAAACGCCAACGGCAGGCTCACGCGGCTCGATCTCGAGTGCCATCGACCCCCCGGGGTTCAAGCCTCCTTGAATCTATAGCCGACACCGTAAAGTGTCTCGATCACATCGAAGTCGTCGTCTACTTGCTTGAACTTCTTGCGCAATCTCTTGATGTGGCTATC
>JAEYYQ010000034.1 GCA_023428365.1 Pseudomonadota bacterium
GGCGGTTGCATGTGGCAACCATCGGGGGAGGTGCTTTGAGTTGCGGGTGGTGGGCAGTAACGCGTCCGCCCGCTGGGAGCGCCAATATGCTGAAGCGTTTCATGGTGGGTGCGGTCTGCACCTGCACGTTTGCACTATCTCCAGCGCTGGCTGCGGATCTCGGGGGACCGAGGCTGCCACCGCCGGACCAATATGATCCACCATCTCGCGCCAGTCGTCCGGCCCTGTGGCAGGGCCTCTACTGGGGCCTGAATGGCGGTTACGGCTGGGGCGACTCGTCGTTCGACACCGATACCGATGGCGGCGGTAGCAGCCCGGAAGGGTTTCTGGCCGGCGCAACGGTTGGCTACAACTACATGATCGGCTCAAACTTCCTGCTGGGCGTCGAGGGTGATCTCGGCTTCATGGACATCAGCAACAACGACAAAGAGGTCAACGGCAGCGTTTACCGCACCAGTTTCGGCCCCTGGTGGGGGACACTGCGCGCCCGCGCGGGTGTCACCATGGGCCGTTTGTTGATCTACGGCACCGGCGGTCTTGCGTTCGCGGCTGTCGAAGAGGACGTGATCACCGGCGGCAATAAAGTCAGCAACGAAGATTGGCGCTCCGGCTGGGTCGTCGGCGGTGGTGCGGAGCTGGCACTCAGCGAGACCGTCTCGGCCAAGGTGGAATACCTGCACATGGATTTCGGCAGCCACAGCGCGCTGAGCAGCAATCTCGACAGCTACGACTTCGACAATCGGGTGGATGTCGTGAGGGCTGGTTTGAACTTCAGGTTTTAGGACTGATGAGAAAGCTGTCATCCCGGTGCTCGTCGCCGGGATGACAATTCACGCCCTTGCAACTTTCCGCGCGTGAGGCCAGCTTGCCGTGATCAGCAAAGGCTATTCACGATGAGCGAAGACACAGCGCCAGCAGCATCTCCCGAGCGGATCGACCCGCGGCTTCTCGAGCTGCTTGTCTGTCCGATCACGAAAACGGCGCTACACTACGATGCTGCCCGCAATGAATTGATCAGCCGCGCAGCCGGGCTCGCATTCCCGATCCGCGATGGGGTGGCCTTGATGACTGTTGAGGCTGCGCGCAACCTCGACGACGAGGCGGCCGGCGCTTGAGGCACCGGCCCCTCTGTCGGTTTGAAGCGCTTAGACGTCGACGCTCGCCGACAGCGCGTTTTCCTGAATGAACTCGCGACGCGGTTCGACCACGTCACCCATCAGCTTGGAGAAGATGTCGTCCGCTTCTGCGAGATCGCCGAGCTTCACCTGCAGCAGCGTGCGCGTGCCACGCTCAAGCGTCGTTTCGGCGAGCTGGTCGGCGTTCATCTCGCCAAGACCTTTATAGCGCTGCAGTGAAAGCCCCTTTCGACCGACGTCATAGACCGCTTTCAGCAGGCTTGAGGGGCCGTGGATGATGGTCTCCGCTTCCTTGCGCTTCAACACGGCGGGAAGGTCGTAGATATCCTTGAGATGCTCGGATCGTTCGTTGAGGCGTCGTGCGTCCAGCGACCCGATGAATGCGCGGTCGAGAACATGCACTTCCTTCACGCCGCGAACTTCACGGCTGAACATCAAGCCTTCGTTGTCTGAGAAGCGACCAACCCAACCGCGCTCCGTTTCCTCGGCAATCACGTTCAACCGCTCAGCTACTGCGGTAGCCTTTGCCTCAGCGGCGTCTCGGTTGCCCAGCAGCCCGGCATCGAGGGCACCGCCGATCGCAGCCTGCTCGACCACCGAGCGGGAATAGCGCGAGTGCATTCCATCGAGCGTACGTTGAACCGCCCGTGCCTGCATCACGATATCACGCAGGTCGTGCCCGCCGCGCGTCTCACCGCGACCGAGCGCCAGCACCGTTTCGGCGAGTCCGCTGTCGACCAGATAGTCTTCAAGGCCAGCTTGATCCTTCAGGTACGTCTCAGACCGGCCCTTCGTCACTTTGTAGAGCGGCGGCTGAGCGATGTAGAGGTGGCCCTTTTCGATGAGCTGCGGCATTTGACGATAGAAGAACGTCAGCAGCAGCGTACGGATATGCGCGCCGTCGACGTCGGCGTCCGTCATGATGATGATCTTGTGGTAGCGCAGCTTGTCGATGTTGACGGCGCTGTTGCCTTCGTCGTCGCGGCCGATGCCGGTGCCAAGTGCGGTGATCAGCGTGCCGATCTCCTGGCTCGACAACATGCGGTCCATGCGAACGCGTTCGACGTTGAGGATCTTTCCACGAATAGGCAGTACGGCCTGAAATTCGCGATCGCGCGCCTGTTTGGCGGACCCGCCTGCCGAGTCACCCTCGACGATGAACAGCTCGGTGTTGGCCGGATTGCGATCCTGGCACTCAGCGAGCTTGCCGGGCAAATTCGCCATGTCGAGCGCGCCTTTGCGCCGCGTCAGTTCACGCGCCTTGCGGGCGGCTTCACGGGCTGCGGCAGCTTCGACCACCTTCGAGATGATGATCTTGGCTTCCTTCGGATGCTCCTCGAACCAGGCCGACAAATTATCGCCCAGCACGCTTTCGACCACCGGCCGAACTTCGGATGAGACCAGCTTGTCTTTGGTCTGGCTGGAGAACTTCGGGTCGGGGACCTTCACGGAAAGCACGCAGGTGAGACCTTCGCGGGCGTCATCACCGCTGATCGCCACCTTCTCCTTCTTGGCGATGCCCGTCTCTTCAGCGTACTTGTTGATCACGCGAGTCAGCGCGGCGCGGAAACCGGCGAGATGGGTGCCGCCGTCCCGCTGCGGGATGTTGTTCGTGAAACACAGCACGTTCTCGTGGTAGCTGTTGTTCCACCACAGCGCGGCCTCGACGCCAACGCCTTCCTTATCGGCATTGACCATCACAGGCGCTTCGATAAGCGAAGCTTTCGCGCGATCGAGATAACGCACGAATTCGCCAAGGCCACCTTCGTACTGCAGCACTTCTTCCTTGCGATCTGCGTGCCGCTCGTCGATCAGAACGACCCGCACGCCCGAGTTCAGGAATGCCAGCTCGCGTAGCCGGTGTTCGAGCGTTTCGTAGACGAACTCCGTGACGTTGTGGAACGTGTCGAGGCTCGGCAGGAACGTGACCTTGGTGCCTTTCTTGCCATCAGCGTCGCCGACGATTTTCAGCGGCGCTTCCGAGACGCCATTGAGGAAGCGCACGAAGTGCTGCTTGCCGTCGCGCCAGATGGTCAGTTCGAGCCATTGCGACAGCGCGTTGACGACGGAGACGCCGACGCCGTGCAGGCCGCCGGAGACCTTATAGGGGTTGTCGTCTTCGCCATCACCGAACTTGCCGCCGGCATGCAGCTGGGTCATCACGACCTCGGCCGCCGAAATGCCTTCCTCGGGGTGGATGCCGACGGGAATGCCGCGGCCGTTGTCGGTCACGGAACAGGAGCCGTCGGCGTTGAGAATGACCTGAACCTCGGACGCGAAGCCGGCCAAAGCCTCGTCGATCGCGTTGTCGACGACCTCGTAGACCATGTGGTGCAAACCGGAGCCGTCATCGGTGTCGCCGATGTACATGCCGGGACGTTTCCGGAC
>JAEYYQ010000216.1 GCA_023428365.1 Pseudomonadota bacterium
GGATGATGAACTGCTGCAGATCAGCTATGATTTGGGATTGAGTAGCCACTCCTGTGGTTGGGTGTCCGACATCTTCGGACATTCGGCTAGGAGGTGTGATCGCCGGACAGCGCAAAGGAGTAGGTCAGGTCGGATTACCAAGCCGCCCGTTGAAGATGGGTATACGGGTGGGCAAATCGATAATATCATGAAAAATCACTTGATATCAGTACGGATTGGCGGAAACCCTCTCCACCACCGCTTTCCTACGCACTCCCAATGCTCCCCAAGATATTGATTTGGCCTTCGCTTTGGCGGGGCTGAAGATCACCGAGGTGAAGACCGTCTGTCGGGGAATAAGGTCCGGCCGTCCCCGCTCGACTAATGCGCGTCCGCTGGCGGTGCGGCCTTGGGCTTGCGCATGAACAGCGCGAACACGGCCATGGCGGTAAACATGAGCGTCAGGATCAGGAACACGTCGGCGAAGGACATGACCAGCGCCTGGCGTCTGACCATCATCGCCAACTGCTTTACGGCCGCCAGATCGGCATCAGGCATATGTGCCGACAACTGCGCGGTCATGTTGGCCAGAGTGTCTTCTGCCACCGCCCGCCCCCAGGCGACGCTTTCATGCAAACGCGCCAAGTGCAGATCGAGCCGGTTGTTGAGCACGGTATTGATCACCGCCAAGCCGACTGCACCCCCGAGGTTGCGCATGAGATTGTACAACCCTGCGGCGTTCTTCAGTTGATCCGGCGGCAGTGTGCCGAGCGCCAGATTGTTGATCGGCACCATGCAAAGCATCAATGAGCAGCCACGCAGGATCTGCGGGATGAGCAACTCGTAGAAATCCCAATCAACGGTGATGCCGGAGGCGATGTAGGTGCCGAGGGCAAACCCAAGCGTTCCCACGAGCAGCATGCTGCGAGGGTCCATGGTCTGCGACAGGCGTCCCGCGATGGGGGCGGTGAGGAACATCGCCAGACCGGTTACGAACATCGTCTCGCCGATCATCAGTGCATCGTAGCCGCGTACTTGGGACAGGTAGACGGGATAGAGATACGTCAGACCGTAGAGTCCGATACCCATGACGAAACTGAAGACGGAGCCAAAGGCAAAGTTCAAATTCTTGAACGCGCGCAATTCGACGACAGGCTGAGGTGCGGTGAACGCGCGCCAAAAGAAAACCAGGGCGCCTGCAACCGAGAGGACCGTGAAGATCGTAATCGCGGTGTCATCGAACCAATCATTGCGCGGGCCTTCTTCGAGGGCATACTCCAGAGATCCGAGGAAGAGCGCCATGGCTCCGAAGCCGATGAAATCGAAGCGCTTGAGCAGCGAGTGATCGGGCTTGTCAAAATCGACGAGAAAGTAGACGGCAACGGCCACGCCGATGCCCGGGATGACATTGACCAGGAACAGCCAGTGCCAGGAAAACGCATCGCTCAAATAGCCGCCGATTGTCGGGCCGATCGTCGGCGCCAAGGTCGCAACGAGGCCGATCATCGGTGAAACGACACTACGCTTCGAGGCCGGAAACAGCGAAAAGGCGACAGCAAACACGCTCGGGATCATGCCGCCGCCGATAAACCCCTGCAGCGCACGGAAGATGATCATTTCGTCGATCCACGTTGCAGTCGCGCACAACAGGCTGGCAATCGTGAACCCGACGGCCGAGCTGAAAAACAGGACGCGCGTCGATAGCGCCCGGGCCAGAAAACCCGACAGCGGAATCATGATGACTTCCGCGATCAGATAGGACGTCTGCACCCAGGGAATTTCATCGGCGCTGGCGGACAGTCCAGCCTGGATTTCAGCAAGCGATGCCGAAACGATCTGAATATCCAGGATCGCCATGAACATGCCGAACACCATCGCCAGGAAGCCAGCGAGCTGGCGGCCGGTGACGCCCGCCCACGGAATGATCCTCGGATCAGCCGCGGTCGGCGTTTTTCCATCGATCGGAATGGCGTTGGACATGGCGATTATGCCGTTTGACGCTACTGACGAGACGCCGACGACCCGAGCTCAGCGTGTTGAGTGGCGCTTGGTGCAGTGCGCGTGTCGATTTGAATAACGACCGACAGGCCGGGCCGGAGTTTGCCGTTGGCCTTATCGGTGGGAACCACGATCCTGACGGGCACGCGCTGAACGATCTTGGTGAAGTTGCCCGTTGCATTTTCGGGGGGCAGCAAGGAGAACTGTGATCCGGAAGCGGGCGCGATGCTCTCTACGGTTCCTTCGATGGCCTCTCCATCGAGTGCGTCGACCCAGACGGTTACCTTCTCACCGACCGCGACGTGGGCGAGTTGCGTCTCCTTGAGGTTGGCATCGACATAGACCTTGTCGAGCGGCACCACGGCTGCGAGCCGTTTGCCCTGCGAGACATAATCTCCGACCTGAACATTCCTGTTGCCGACCACCCCATTGAAGGGCGCGCGGATCACGGTGAAGGACAGATCGCGTTCTGCCTTGGCAACGCTGACTTCGAGTTCCTTGGCGACCTGCTGGGCCTCCGCACGCTGCGATTTGAGAAGGGCGACATTGGCGTCCGCGGTTTGAATCACGGCTTCGCCGGCCTTCGCTTGCGCTATGGCCGAGTCGCGGGCCGCAATCGCTGCGTCGAGTGTCGCTTTGGCTGAGAAACCGCGATCGGCCAGCGGCTTGGTACGTTCGTAGTCGGCCTCGGTTTTGACCACGCTGGCTTTGGCGGCATCGAGTTGGGCGCGCGCCTGTGCAGCTGTCGCCTGCGCGGCGAGAATCTGAGCGTCAAACGTCTTGATGACCGCATTCTGAGTGGCGAGCTTCGCCTGCGACTGTTCGAGGGCGAGGCGATAATCTCCATCGTCAAGGCGGACGAGAACGTCTCCTTCCTTGACGTGCTGGTTCTCGACGATCGGGACTTCGGCAACGTTGGCGGCGACCTTTGGCGAGATGATTGCCATATCGGCCCCAACGTAGGCGTCGTCGGTTGAAACCATGAAGCGGCCAACCGTGAGATAGTCGTAGCCGAACCACGCCGCCGCTGAGATCAGCAGGACTGCGATGAGGCCGAACGCGAGCTTCTTTCCCGAGCGTCGGGGCGGGCGTTCGCTCATTTGGTCGGTGGCGCCGGTGTCCGGCTGCCGCTGTTGCTCCTGGGCGGGGGCGAAGCCCGTGACCGGATGTGAAGAGGCTTTTGCACCACTTTCCGGCGGTGTGGGCTCGGCGGGAAGGCGTTCCGAGGCAGCCTTCATGTAAACGGGAGTTGCGGCGTTCATTGCGGGATCCTTGGCCTACGGGCTCCGTAGGACTGTCGCCTGTATGATTGCTAAACCAGTCGGTTTGATTGAGGTTGACATAGAGCGTCCAGACGACGACATCAATAGAGAACTGAACGGTTTGGTTTTATTAATTTGCGGTTCGATGCCGCAGTGCAGCATTGGCAATTCGAGAAGTGGAGGACGCCACGATGGCATCTCCTGAAAAGTCCGAAGATCTCTGCTTGGGGGCAAAACGTGGCGGCCGCCCTGCCGCCGGGACGGACCCAGTTAAGCGCCAGCAGATTCTCGAAGGCGCAGGCCGGGTGTTCTCAACACTCGGATTTGATGCGGCCAGCATGAACGACGTTGCACGTGAGGCGCGGGTCTCGAAGGCGACGCTTTATGTGTATTACGAGGATAAAGAGCATCTCTTCGCGGCGATTTGCGCGGAGCGGCGGGATCGAAATATCTCAGAGCTCATCGGACAGCTGGACGTCTCGAAGCCGTTGGCGGAAACGATGCAGGCCTTTGGTGAATCGATGCTTCAGCGCCTTTCGGATCCAGCGGTCATCGCGGCGCATCGCATTGTGATTGGTGTTGCCGAACGCATGCCCGATGTCGGGCGCGAGTTTTATGAAGCTGGCCCGCAGCGTATACGCTGGGCTTTCAAGGAGTATCTCGACCACCATGTGCAGGCCGGAACGCTCGATATCGAGGACCGGTATCTGGCCGCTGTGCAATTCCTCGAACTCGCCCAGGCCAAGATCTTTCGCGCGATGTTGTTTGGCGTGAATGGCAGCCCGTCCACGGATGAGATCAGGAAGGTCGTTGCGTCGGCGGTAAAAGTGTTTTTAGCCGCATATGGACCACGTTGCGGGCAGCCTGATGGTTCCCATATCGATGTGTGATGGGCCTGTTAAGCAGTCCGCCGTTGGCTAGTGGCGCTTTCCGTGCACGCGGGGCAATTCTGAAAACGCTGCGCTTATTTGCTTTCGAAACCAGATTTGGGGCGCCGATCGGCTGTGGCGGCGATGCCAGTAGAGCGTCCACACGATTGGCGGCACGGTGAAGGGCACCTTGCGCATGACGAGATCATGCGTCTCGGCAAACATGATGGCTAGGCTTTCCGCCATCACGGCCACGAGATCCGATTGCATGAGGATCGATGGCAGCACCACCCAGTGTGGCGTCGTCAGCGCAACATCCCGCTGGTGGCCCATCTTCGACAGGACATGATCGACGAAGCGTGAGTCGGTCGGGCTGATCGATACGCGCACCTGACGCAGGGACAGAAACTTCTCGAACGTCAGACGGCTGTTGGCGGCTGGATGTGATGCGTTCATCACGCAGACGAGACGATCCTCGAATAGCGGCTGTTCTTCGATCGCTCCTGGCAGTGCCAGCCCCGTGCTGACCGCCGCATCAACGGTGTCCAGTTCCAACGCTTCAATCGTCGCTTCGGGTGAAAGATGCACCGTGTCCAGGATGGCTTTGGGTGCGGCCGCGGTCATGTTGGAAATCAGTCGCGCCAGGGCCAGGGCCTCGAGCAGATCGGAAAGCCGCAGCCTGAAGCGTCGGCTCGTACGCATCGGATCAAATCCGATATCCTCCTCGAACACGTGGCCAATCAGCCGGAGGGCCTGCCGCGTTTTCTCCCCGAGATCCAACCCGCGATGTGTCGGCTCCATCCCGCGCGGCGTGCGGACCAGCAGATCATCGTCGAAGATTTCTCGCAGACGCGCGAGCGCATTGCTCATGGCAGGCTGGGACAGACCGATGCGCATGGCGGCCCGCGTCACATGGCGCTCGCTGAGCAGCGCATCGAGCGCAACCAGAAGGTTCAAATCGAGTGAGCGGAGGTTTCTCACGTCATCCAGCCAATCATTCGCAGCATCAATGCTGACATATCAACTATCCATTATCCTCATCAACCTGCCTGCTCTAATCCTTAATGTAACGGGGTGCCGTCTGGGGTGTCTCGAAGGCATGAGGATGAGGCTGGACGATGCCATTACCGGTAGGAACGACACCCGTTGCCGAACTGCGCGACACGCTCAAAGTTCTGACATTCGACCTTTACGGCACCGTGGTCGATATGCAGGGCGGGCTGGTCGAGATCGCGACGCCGTGGCTTGCCAAGAAGGGCTGGAAAGGTAAGCCGAATTCGTTCGTCACCTGGTGGCGCCGCACGCATTT
>JAEYYQ010000114.1 GCA_023428365.1 Pseudomonadota bacterium
CGAAGCGAACCGAATTGCCTGCGAGCCGCGCAGCCATGCCGATCGTATTCGCCATCGAAGCCTCCAGATCCCTGCTTGCATGTAATGTGTCGCCGGCTGCGTCTTCGTTCAAGTCAGCGAATTGCCCGGGCGAGAGATCACAGCTAAAACCGGCGCATGACATCCTTCAATCGCATCGTCATTCTGACTGGAGCTGGCTTGTCGGCCGAATCCGGGCTCGGCACATTCCGCGACAAGGACGGCCTGTGGACCAAATACGATTTGTCCAAGGTCGCGACGCCGGAAGGCTTCGCGCGCGACCCGGCGTTGGTGCATGAGTTCTACAATATGCGGCGACGTGGGCTTCTGAAAGCTGCGCCCAACACCGCACATCATGCTCTCGCACGACTGGAACGAGAGCACACCGGTGCGGTGACGGTCGTGACGCAGAACATCGACAATCTGCATGAAGCTGCCGGATCGAAGCGGCTCATCCACATGCACGGCGAACTGTTGAAATCGCTGTGCGCGCGATGCGGCGCCAAGCAGCCGTGGCAGGAGGATCTCTCTACCGCCCTCGCCTGCTCTGCCTGTTCCGAATCCGGTGGACTGCGCCCGGACGTCGTCTGGTTCGGCGAGATGCCGTATCACATGGAAGAAATCGAATATCTGCTGGCCAAAGCCGATCTCTTCGTGTCGATCGGCACCAGCGGCACGGTTTATCCTGCCGCCGGTTTTGTGCAGGCCGCGCGCACGTTCGGCGCACGAACGCTCGAACTGAATCTCGAAGCCTCCGAGGGCGCGCGTCTGTTCGATGAGGCGATCACAGGCCCGGCGACAGAAATCGTGCCCGCTTGGGTCGAGCGGATTCTCGCGGGAAAAGCCTGACCTCTACCGCGTGAAAACAGCCACCGCTTCCAGATGCGGCGTAAACAGGAACTGGTCGATCGGCGTCACCTTGCCGAGACGATATCCGCCGTCGATCAGGATGCGTGCATCGCGCGCGAGCGTCGCCGGATTGCACGATGCCATCACGATGCGCGGAACCTTGGTTTTCGTCAGCACCTCGACCTGCGCTTTCGCTCCTGCGCGCGGGGGATCGAGCACGATGGCGTCGAAGTCGGTCAGTTCGGTGCGCGACAACGGCTCGCGCATCAGGTCGCGGACTTTCGTCTCGATCGGCTTCGATCCCGTGGCATTTCGCGCTGCCTTTTCCAGCGCGGTGATCGCGCGTCTCTCTGAATCGACGGACAGCACACGCGCCTTCCGCGCCAGTGGAAACGTGAATGTGCCCAGCCCGGAGAACAGATCCCCCACGCGTTTGGCCTTGCCCACAGCCGCCGTCACGAGATCGATCATGATCGCCTCGGCTTCCGGTACGGCTTGCAGAAACGCGCCCGGCGGCAGCTCGACCATGACGCCGCCAAGAGGCAGCACCGGTGTGCGATCCATATAGATCACCGTTCCGTCGACACCGAGACGCTGCAGCCTTGCTGCCGCTGCGCGCTTCGCCAGCACGGCGCGATCATCCGGTCCGAGATCTTTCCGGCCCTCGTCGATGCTGACGTCGAGACCGCCTTCGACCCGGGTCACAATCAGACGCCCGCCTGAGTCCGGCGGCATCGCCAGTTTCGCGATTTCGCGGAGCGCAGGCATCGCCGCGACGATTTCCGGGTCGAGAACCGGGCACTCGCTGAGATCCACCAGCACATGCTGTCCCGCCTCGCGAAATCCCAGCACAACCTGATCGCCGCGCCGGGCCACTCCGAAAAACGCCCGCCGCCGCGAATTCGGCGAAACCACACGCAGCGGCTCGACATCAGCTTCGATGCCGCGATGCGCGAACGCCTGCACCAGGATATCCGTCTTCCAGGCGCGATAGAGATCCGCCGACATATGCTGCGCAATACATCCGCCGCAACGTTCGAAATGGCGGCATATCGGTTCCTGCCGATCCGGGCTCGACGTCAGCCGCTCCGGCGCAACGCCCTCCGCAATACGCCACTGTTCGCCGGGCAGCGCGAATGGCACGAATAGTGGTTCGTCCGGTCCCTCAGCGACGCCGTCGCCTTGAGCCCCGAGCCGTACGATGTCAACAATCCGGGCGTCACTCACGATGCACCGCTCCGAGCAGAAATTCCTGATTGCCGGAACCACCGACGATCGGAGAGTCGATCACACCGTTCACGGTCCATCCCGGTTGCTTCGCAATCCAGTCCCTTACGGTTTCTACGGATCGCTCCCGATCCGCGGCGTCACGAACCACGCCACCTTTGCCGACCGCTTGACGCCCCGCCTCGAACTGCGGCTTGACGAGTGCGACCAGCCAAGCATTTGCGCTCGCCAAACTCAGGGGCACCGGCAAAACCTTGGTCAAAGAGATGAAGCTGACGTCGGCAACAATCGCATCAACCGGCTCGGGTATCAGCTCGGACGACAACGTCCGCGCATCCGTCGCCTCCAAAGATATCACGCGCTCGTCACTCGCAATCCTGGCATCGAGCTGCCCGCGCCCGACATCGACGGCATATACGCGCGTTGCGCCAGCCTGCAACAGAACCTGCGTGAAGCCGCCAGTCGATGCGCCAACATCGAGTGCAACCCGCCCCTTTGCCTCGAAACCGAAATGGGCCAAGGCCGCCGCGAGCTTAACCGCACCACGCGATACGTAGTCGGTACACTCGGGAGATACTCCGACCACGACGTCTTTACCAATTTCCTGACCGGGCTTGTTGCTGACCGCGCCATCCACGGTGACGCAGCCGCGCAAAATCAGATCGCGCGCCCGTGACCGGGTCGCCGCCAGCCCTCTTTCAACCACCACGCGATCAAGCCGCGTTCGAACCATCTCAGCCATAGCGGCGTTTGTTCCTATGCGATCGGGCGATGTCGGCGCCCGACGGAAGATCGAATTCCATATTTGCCCGGCTGCAT